>NZ_JBSFMT010000074.1:0-51617 GCF_053599695.1 Streptomyces sp. NPDC000878
TCCGGCGTTTGAGGACGAGCGCGTTCAGCGCGACAAAGGGGGGTCTGGGGGCGCAGCCCCCAGAAGGATGGGACGGGTAAGGGCGGCGGGGGCGAGAAAACTCCACCCGCACCCCACGTCCTCAGATCCGCCGCCGAGCCTTCCGAGCCCGCCGAACCACCGCAGCCGCACCCAACAACGCCACCGTCGCCCCCGCAGCCCCCGCCGCAGTCGCGTCCTTCCGCCCAAGCCGCCGCCCAGCAACCGTATGCCGCCCGGCAACCTCCTCAAGCAGCTCCGCGAGCACCTCCTCGTTGCTCCACTGAGGCCGCCACCCGGCATCGTGCAACCGGCTCCCGCTCACCACCCAGGGATACATCGTGTACGCCAGATCCCCGGCCGGAGAGGGCGTGAGCCCGATCCGGTGCAGCCGCGCAGCAGCGCCCAGAGCGACAGCGGACGGCAGCTCCATGCGCCGGATCCCGCTCAGCTCCTCGACCTCCTCCTGCTCCAGCCACCCGTCGCACCCGACAGCCAGCTCCCCCTCGACCTTCTCCAGCACCGCGAACTCCAGAGCGCTGCACAGATCCTCGACGTGACAGAACTGCCACGCGGGCCGCGACCCGGCCACGACAAGCAGCCGAGGCGACTCGAAGTACCTGGTCAGAGCGGTGTCCGTGCCCCCGATCAGCACCGCGGGCCGTACCACCGTCACATTGAGCCCGGGATGCGCCCGGGGCGCGCGCCGGGCGAGCCGCTCGATCTCGAGCAGGTCTCCGACACCCGTCGCCTCGGCGGTCGCCCGCAGCTCGGCGTCCTCCGCCAGCGGCAGTTCGTTGTCCGGCAGCGCCCCGTAGACCATCGCCGACGTGCACAGCACGACCCGGTGCACCCCGGCCGCGGCGGCAGCCGTCAGCACGGTCTGCGTCCCGCGCACGTTGTACGCCGTTCGGGCCGCCCCGTCCGTCTCGAGGTCCAGGTCGACGGCCAGATGCACCACGACGTCGGCGCCGCGCAGCTTCTCCGCGATGGCCGGATCGCGTACGTCGAGGATGTGCCACTGCGCCGCCGCGCACTCGCCGCGCCGCTCGTCGATGGCGACGACCTGCTTGATCTCTTCGGATGCGGCGAGCCGCTCGGTGAGCAGCGCCCCGATGCCGGTCGCGGCACCGGTGACCGCGACGACCGGCCCCCGTACGGCCGGGTTGGTTGAGTGGTTTCGCGCTGCGCGAACCTGCGGATCTGGGGAACTCACCGGCGTCTCCAGCGGTTGTCTTCAGTAAGGACGCGCGTGACGCGTACGTACCAGGTGACATCCATCCTGCCGCAGGCCAGGAGTCGGCGGAGCATCGAGCCCCACAACCGGCCGCGGTGTCTAGGCTGGGTGGTGTTGTCGGGCAGCCGCCGTCGAAGAGCCGACGGCCTTACCAGCCGAGGAATCCCGTGAGTGACACCCCATTCGGATTCGGCCTTCCGCCGGAGGAGCCGGAGAACGGCGACGAGGGCAAGAAGAAGGACCCGCAGAGCGGCGGTGGTCAGGGACCGTTCGGTTTCGGACTGCCCGGCTTCGGCGGCCCCGGAGGCGATAATCCGCTCTCAGCCATGTTCGGGTCCATGAACCCCAACGACCTGGGCGCCGCGTTCCAGCAGCTGGGCCAGATGCTCTCGTACGAGGGTGGTCCGGTGAACTGGGACATGGCCAAGCAGATCGCCCGCCAGACGGTCTCCCAGGGGACGTCCGACGGTGTCAAGGACTCCAGCATCGGCCCCGCCGAGCGCACGGCGGTCGAAGAGGCCGTCCGGCTGGCGGACCTGTGGCTGGACGACGCGACGTCGCTGCCGTCCGGGGCGGGATCCGCCGTGGCGTGGAGCCGCGCGGAGTGGGTCGAGGCGACCCTGCCCGCCTGGAAGGAGCTGGTCGACCCGGTCGCCGAGCGCGTCGGCGCGGCCATGGGCGATGTCCTGCCCGAGGAGATGCAGGCCATGGCGGGCCCGCTGATCGGCATGATGCGCTCCATGGGCGGCGCCATGTTCGGTACGCAGATCGGGCAAGCCGTCGGGGTGCTCGCGGGCGAGGTCGTCGGCTCGACGGACATCGGTCTGCCGCTGGGCCCTGCGGGCCGGGCCGCGCTGCTGCCGGCGAACATCGAGGCGTTCGGCAAGGACCTGAGTGTGCCGCAGGAGGAGGTGCGGCTGTATCTCGCCCTGCGCGAGGCCGCCCACCAGCGCCTGTTCGCCCATGTGCCGTGGCTGCGCTCGCACCTGTTCGGCGCGGTCGAGGGCTACGCGCGCGGGATCAAGGTCGACACGGCCAAGCTGGAGGACGTGGTCGGCCAGTTCGACCCGCAGAACCCGGAGCAGCTTCAGGAAGCGCTCCAGCAGGGCATGTTCCAGCCGGAGGACACCCCGGAGCAGAAGGTCGCCCTGGCCCGTCTGGAGACGGCGCTGGCCCTTGTGGAGGGCTGGGTGGACGCGGTCGTGCACGCGGCGGCCAAGCCCCGTCTGACGTCCGCGGACGCGCTGCGTGAGACCCTGCGCCGCCGTCGTGCCTCGGGCGGCCCGGCCGAGCAGACGTTCGCCACGCTGATCGGCCTGGAGCTGCGCCCGCGCCGGCTGCGCGACGCCTCGCGTCTGTGGGCGTCGCTGACGGACGCGCGCGGTGTCGACGGCCGTGACGGCCTGTGGGCCCACCCGGACATGCTGCCGACGGCCTCCGACCTGGACGACCCGGACGGCTTCGTGCACCGCGAGCAGCTGGACTTCTCGGAGCTGGACAAGATGCTCGGCGAGGCGGCGGGCGGCCCCGTCGACAAGCCGAACCTGAAGAAGGACGACGACTCCGAGTGACGCTCCACGGCAACGCGGTCCAGGTGCTGGAAAAGTATGAGGATCAGCAGGATCTCCGTCAGGTCTACCTGGACCATCTGGACGGCCATCCCGACGGGATGTGGAAGGGCTGCAAGGACGGACACATCACAGCCAGCGCTCTGGTGATCGACCCGGAGCGTGAGCGGGTCCTGCTCACGCTCCACAAGAAGCTGCGGATGTGGCTCCAGATGGGCGGGCACTGCGAGCAGGGCGACAACACGCTGGCGGATGCCGCGCTCCGCGAGGCCACGGAGGAGTCCGGCATCCCCTCGCTGCGGCTGCTCCAGAGCACTCCGGTCCGCCTGGACCGGCACCACACGCCCTGCGCCTGGCACCTGGACGTGCAGTATGCCGCCGTGGCCCCGAGGGGAGCCGTGGAAGCGATCAGCGACGAGTCGCTGGACCTGCGCTGGTTCGCCTACGCCCAGGTGGCGGACGTAGCGGACGGCTCAGTCGTACGACTGCTCGAAGCAACGCGCGCCAGACTGTGAACGCGTAAGGGGCGACCGCCCATGGTGGTCGCCCCTTACATGTCCGATGCGGCTAGCTCCAGGCGTTGCCCTGGTTCTGCGCCCGGGCCCCCTGCTGCCCCATACCGAACTGGGCAGCGGCGCCCTGGCCGATCTGGGCGTTCTGCGGCGGCAGCAGCTCGCTGGGCTGGACCAGCGCGTAGCCGCTGCCCATGAAGCTGAGTTCCCAGCCCTCACCGGTGTTGCCGCGGCGCCGCCACACTCCGGAGGTGTGCGTCTGGGCCTGCATCTGCACGCGCAGGCCCGTCGACCAGGCGACGATCGCGTCGGCGTCGCAGTTGACGTACTTGTCCGGTGTCACCTGCATCATCAGCGGCGCGCCCGAGGTCATCAGGGCGACCCTGCCGCGGCCGGTGATGTTGAGCTGGTACTTCCCTGAACCGGAGATGCCGTACAGGCTGTCCACGGCGATGACCTCGTGGTGCAGCCCGGAGTCCATCGCCAGCACGTAACTGCTGTCGACCGTCAGACCGTCCTGTTCCACGTCCACCACATGGATGTGCTGGGCGAGGTTGGCGAGATAGACCGTGCCCTGCCCGTGGCAGCGCATCAGGTCCAGACCCTCGCCCGTGCGCGCGCGGGCGCGCCCCTGGTTGCTGCTCTGGTACTCGGCGTCGAACTCGACGAGACCCTGATAGGCGACCATGGTGCCCTTGCGGGCGAGGATGTCGTCGTGGCCCTCCAGGACCACGCGCAGCATCTGCTTGCTCTGCAGGCTCCAGCGTTCCTGGGTCTGCGAGTCGTTGTGCGCGAAAAGTGAGCTCTGCATGGCGTTTCTGGCTCCCCCTCAGCCCCGGATCCGGAGACGGTCGGTGCTGTCCTCGCTGGGCTGGACGACGACGATGCCCTGGCCGGAGAAGGCCATCTGGTAGGCCTCGCCACTGCCCCGGCCGATGAGCGACTGCGCCTTGAAGCTGCGCTTGCCCTTCACCTTGAGGTTCGGGGACCAGGCGACGAGCGCGTCCGGGTCGACGTACGTCTCGTCGTCGCCGCCACCGCAGTCGACGACGATCGGCTTGCCCCGGGAGGTCAGGGCGACCCAGCCCTGCCCGGAGATCCTGGTGTTCCACAGACCCTGCCCGGCGAACTTCGCCAGCCCCTTGACCCGCTCGACGCCCCAGGTGAGGTGTGCGTCGAAGGCGAGCAGGTTGGTGGCGTTGACGGAGATGCCGTCGCCGTTGAGGTTGATCACGATCACGTTCGCGCCGTAGTCGGCGAGATAGAGCAGGCCGTCCCCTGAGCACTTCATCAGGGGCGCGCCCTCGCCGGTCATCCAGTCCTTGGCGATCTGGCGTACGGCCGGCGGGTTGGGCTCGTACTGGACGAAGCCTTCGTAGGCGACCATCGACCCCACGCGCGCGAGGAGGTCGTTTCCGGTCTGCATGGCGACCTTCAGCATGTGGTTGCCGTGGTTGTCCATGCGGGCGGTGACGGGTGCGGGAGCATAGCCCGCGAGCGGCTGGTTCATGACGGGCTCCCTCAGACCTCGTACGGCTGGACGACGATGAAGTTGCCGGGCGCGCCCCGGAACTGGAGATTGACGCTCTCTCCGGTGTCGCCGGGGTAGGCGTTGCGGCGCATCCGCACCTGGCTGGAGACGACCACCTGGGAGGCGGCCGACCAGGCGACCACCGCGTTGCAGTCGGCGAACGTGGTGGGCGTGACGGGCAGCACCACGGGCGTGCCGTGCGTCTTCACGACGATCGTGCCTGTGCCCTGGAACTGCATCGTGAACAGAGCACCACCGGGGATGCCGTGTCCCTCGACGCGGCGGACCTCGTACTGGAGGCTCTCGTCGAAGGCGAGGACGTTCTCGGCGGAGACGCAGATCGCGTCCCCCTGAAGCTCCACAGGGTGCAGATGGGTGGAGTTGTCGGCGAGGAACACCTGGCCCTGGCCGGTACAGCGCATCAGCTGCATCTCCTGGCCGGTCGCGTTGCCCACGATCCGGCCGGCGAATCCGGCGCCCTTGTAGCTGAAGTCGACCTTGCCCTGGTAGAGCACCATGCTGCCCTGCCGGGCCAGCACGGGCTGGCCGCCGATGCCCAGGTCGACACGGATCAGCTTCTTGCTCTGCTGCGTCCAGCGCTGCCCGGTCGGCGTCTCCTTGAACTGCTGGAGCGCGGCCGTGACGCCGGGGTTCTGTCCGGCGCCCTGTGGCACCCCATAGGACGCCTGCTGACCGGGGGCCTGCCCGAGCGGCGGCTGCTGACCGTAGCCGGGAGGACCGGGAGGACCGGGAGGACCTGCCGGGGCCTGGGGCGCCTGCGGCTGGCCGTAGCCAGGGGGCAGCGACCCGGTCTGGCCGGGTACCTGGCCGTACGGAGCCTGCGGGGGCCCCGGCTGTCCGTAGGGCGCGGGTGCCGGAGCCGGGGGCGGTACCTGGGCACCGCCGGGCGGTGTCAGGGGCGCGACGATGGTGGGGGCCGCGTGCATGGCCGGCACGGGGGCGGGAGCCGGGGGCGCGGGCGCCGGAGCCGGGGGCGCGAAACCCTGGGCGGCGGGCTGCGGAGCGGCCGGAGCCGGTGCCGGAACGCCGAACGCGGGAGGCGCGAACCCGGGAGCGGCACCGGACTGGGGCTGCTGCGTAGCCGGGGTCTCCTCCTCGGCGACCTCCCCGCCGAAGTTCTTCAGTAGTGCGTCGAGGCCGCCGTCGAAACCCTGTCCGACCGCGGCGAACCGCCACACGTCCTTCAGGTAGAAGTCGCCCAGCATCACGGCCCGCTCGGTGGAGAACTCCGAGCCGTCGAAGGAGTAGCGGGCCACCTCCTCGCCGCCGGCGACGATACGGACGTATCCGGGGGCGATCTGCGACATCTGCCCGGCGCCGTCGAGCGTGGCCGTGAACGACAGTTTCTGGATCTGCGGCGGGATCCGGTCGAGCGTGACGCGGAAGGACTCCGTGTCGCCCGCCTGAGCGCCCAGGAGCTGGATGGACTCCTCGGGAGACTTCGGCTGGTTGAAGAAGACGAAGTACCGGTCGTCCGAGAGCTGCTCGTCGGCGTCGAGGCCGAAGCAGCTGATGTCGAAGGTCAGCCCCGGTCCGGAGATCTGCACACCTACGTACAGATCCGTGCCCGCGGTGAGATCACTGATCCTGGCCTTGTGGCCGCGTTGGAATTCCCTGGCCATGCGTACCGACCGTCCCCCATCCCGAATGCCGAATGCGTCGGGTCAGGCTAACGGCTAATTCCGGACGCGGCCGAAGCCGGTACAAACCCGGTACACAACCCGCGTCACCGCCGTGCGTCTGCCGCCCGGAGATCAGTCCCCGCGCGCGGAGGGCGGATGCGGCAGCCGGTCGGCGGCGACCACTCCTTCGAGGTAGCCACGGGCCCGTTCGGTGCGCGGATAGGCGTCCAGGAGCCGCCAGAAGCGGGGCCCGTGTCCGGGTACCAGCAGATGGGCCAGCTCATGGAGGAGGACGTAGTCGACGACGTACTCGGGCATGCCCTGCAGCCGGTGCGACAGACGGATGCTGCCCTCGGCGGGGGTGCACGAGCCCCAGCGCGTGTTCTGATTGGTGACCCAGCGCACCGAGGTGGGCCGGGCTCGGCCGTCGAAGTACTGGGCCGAGAGCTGGTCGGCGCGCTCGGCCAGCTCGGTGTCGCCGGGCACCCGTTTGTGCTTGCTCTCCTGGGCGGCCAGTTTGTCGAGCATGACAGTCACCCAGCGCTGTTCCTCGGCTTCGGACATCCGGGCCGGGATGAGCACGACGGTGCGATCGCCCTCGCGGTACGCGGAGACCGTCCGGCGTCGCCGGGCACTCCTGCGAACCTCGATCGCGCTCGCCCCCGAGCCGCTTGGCGGCTGGCTCGTCGTACTGCGCTGTGGGTTTCCGGCGCGGTGCAGTGGGTCGGCGGGCACGGCACGACGTTACCCGCTGCACATGGGGGAAGTCTTGACTCCGGGACGGTTCGGCGTCGATCCCCCACCATGCGTTTGATTTGTACGACGAATACACACCGCCTGTGGACAACTTTCGACGCCCGATGAGCAAACCCGGCATGCTGGCACTCGTCGGCGGAACGAGCACTGACATCCGCCGACAAACAGGGACTTTCAACGGGGACTTTCTCTGGCTACGGGGGCCTGCCATGCGATCCACCACCACATCTGCGCCTGCGTCGGACACACCGGACACGTCTGTCGCGCTGTCGGACACGACCCACTCGGGTGACACCCGTCCGCGTGTCACCCACCCGATGACGAAGCCCGCGCTGCGGCGCGGCTGGCGGGATCTGAACACGGTCCAGTTCGGGATGACACCCGCACACGCGATGACCCTCGGTCCGATGGACACGGCGACGGGCAGCTTCCTGAACATGCTCGACGGCACTCGCGGACTGTCCCGCCTCCATGAGGAAGGGCACCGCATGGACCTGCCGGCCCACCATGTCGACGCACTGGTGGAGCGGCTGAGCGAGGCGGGCCTCCTCGACGACGCGACAGGCGGCGGCAGGGCCGTCGAAACGCTGCGCGGCAAGAAGAAGGTCCTGGAGCGGCTGGGTCCCGATCTGGCCTCCCTCTCCCTGGTCGCACCGGCACCGGGCGAGGCGATGGCCCGGCTGGCCGCCCGCCGGTCGCTGCGTGTGCAGGTCCGGGGCGCGGGGCGGGTGGGCGCGGTGGTGGCGTCGCTGCTGGCGGGCGCGGGCGTGGGCCATGTCGATGTGCGCGACGGCGGCGTGGTCGAGCCGTGGGACGTCGCACCGGGCGGCCTCCCCGCCGATTCCGTCGGCGAACGCCGGGACGAGTCCGCCCGGCGCGCTGCCCGACGGGCGGCCCCGGACCGCACACCACGGCGTACGGACGCCCAGTCGCCGCCCGGTGAGAGCGACCCCGGTTTCTCCCTGGTGATCCTCGCCCCGCGCGACGACCTCGCCGTGCACGCGCCCGACCCGGCCGCCGCCGAACCACTCGTGACCTCTGGCACACCGCATCTGTACGCCGGTGTCGTGGAGGGAACCGGCGTCGTGGGCCCGCTGGTCCTGCCCGGCGAGACGGCCTGCGCCGGCTGTCTGGACCGGTGGCGCGTCGACCGGGATCCCGTCTGGCCACGCCTGGTCGCACAGTGGCGTTCCGCACGACCACGCCAGGTCAGGGCCTGCGACCTGGCCTTGGCGACGACGGTCGCGGGCCTGACCGCGAGCCACGCGCTCGCCTTCCTGGACGGCAGGACCCCGTCCACCGCGGGTGCCCGCTGGGAGGTCTCCGTCCCCGGTCTCGACTGGCACGCCCGCCCGGTCTGGGCACACCCCGCATGTCCCTGCGGCGCCGAGGAGAAAAGTAAGAAGGCGGAACGCACCTCGGAGGACGGGGAGTCGCACGAGACAATGGCCGAGCAACGGCCGTCGACTGAGTTACGCCGTAAGGCACACGCGGCGCGGCTGTCCGGAACTTGGAGGGCTCATGTCTGATCTTCCCCGGAAGGCGGTCACCCGTACCGCCAAGCTCGCCGCGCTCCCGCTCGGCATCGCCGGGCGGGCGACCTGGGGACTGGGCAAGCGGATCGTCGGCGAGTCGGCGGACATCGTCGGCCGCGAGCTGCAGCAGCGCACGGCGGAACAGCTGTTCAAGGTCCTCGGCGAGCTGAAGGGCGGCGCGATGAAGTTCGGGCAGGCCCTGTCCGTCTTCGAGTCGGCCTTGCCCGAGGAGGTCGCGGGCCCCTATCGCGCGGCGCTGACGAAGCTCCAGGAAGCGGCCCCGCCGATGCCTACCCGCACGGTGCACTCGGTACTGGAGAAACGGCTCGGTGCGGACTGGCAGGAACTGTTCCTGGAGTTCGAGGAAAAGCCGTCCGCCGCGGCCTCGATCGGCCAGGTGCACCGAGGGGTGTGGCACGACGGACGCGAGGTCGCGGTCAAGGTGCAGTATCCGGGTGCCGGTGAGGCACTGCTCTCCGACCTGAACCAACTGAGCCGCTTCGCCCGCCTGTTGGGCCCCCTCATCCCCGGGATGGACATCAAGCCGCTCATCGCCGAACTCCGGGACCGCGTCTCCGAGGAACTCGACTACGGCCTGGAGGCCCAGGCCCAGCGGGCCCATGCGGCGGAGTTCACGGACGATCCGGACGTCGTGGTGCCGGACGTCGTCCATCAGTGCGAGCAGATCCTGGTGACGGAGTGGATAGACGGCATCCCGCTGTCGGAGGTGATCACCGACGGCACCCAGGAGCAGCGCGACCGCGCGGGCCAGCTGCTGGCCCGGTTCCTCTTCTCAGGCCCCGCCCGCACCGGCCTCCTGCACGCCGATCCGCATCCCGGCAACTTCCGTCTGCTGCCCGGCGGCCCGGCCGGCAAGGACGACTGGCGTCTGGGTGTGCTGGACTTCGGCACCGTCGACCGTCTCCCGGGCGGCCTGCCCCCGACGATCGGCGACTCACTGCGGCTGACCCTGGACGGCCAGGCCGAGGCGGTCTACGAGACCCTCTGCGCGGAAGGCTTCGTCAAGGACTCCATCGACCTGGACCCGGACGCCGTGCTCGACTACCTCATGCCGATCATCGAACCGGCCCAGGCGGACGAGTTCACCTTCACCCGAGGCTGGATGCGCAGTCAGGCGGCCCGCATAGCCGATCCGCGCTCCCCCGCACACCAACTGGGCAAGCGCCTCAACCTGCCCCCGTCGTATCTGCTGATACACCGGGTGACCCTGAGCACCATCGGTGTCCTGTGCCAACTGGGGGCGACGGTCCGTATGCGCGCGGAACTGGAGGAGTGGCTACCGGGTTTCCTGCCGGAGGACCAGGAGGAGGCCTCGGCTGCCGGGGTATGAGCGGCTCACCACCAGGCCGGGTCCAGCCGTCCCTCGATCGCTCTCAGGTTCTCCCGGGCGCATGTGTCGCAGAGGTAGTGACGCGTGCCGTTCTCCACCGAGCAGGTCCAGGTCAGCGGCGGGCCCTCGGCCCGTGTGCCGCAGTGGGCGCACGCGATGGGGTGGGGCTCCGTCGTGGAGCGGCCGTCGTCACCGCCGCCGGGGACGTCATTGCTGCCGGGAACACTCGTCACCAGCCGACGATATCGCTGTGACCGGCGGTCCGGCGGGCACAACGCACTGCGGGGGCCGGTCCGTTCGGACGGACCGGCCCCCGAGGGAAGGGACTGCTGTTACTGCCTGGTTGCCGTGGTCGTTACTGCATGACCGCCATGGCAAGCGCGCGGCGGGCACGCTGCGAGGCGCGCTCGGCCCGGCGCTGGAGCCGGCGGGCGGTCACCACGCGGTGCGCGCGGCGTTCCTGCTCGGCCTCCTGGAGGCGGTCGTGCATATGCGCACGAGCCAGGGCTTCTGGGATGAGTTGCATCTCTCGGGTCCTGTTCTGGCGCGAGTCGTTCGCACCGGTGGTGGTGAAGTCCGGGGTCGCGGAGCCGACGGGCTCGCTGGTGGTCGGCGTCATCGGGGCCTGCTTCTTGGGGTCGTGCGTGAAGGGACGGTCGATCGTTCCTGCGGTGTTCATGCCGTGACCGGGTTCTTGCGCGGACGGCCACGCGGCCGCTTGCGGGCCACGACGACACCCTGGACGAACAGTTCGCCGCCCCAGACGCCCCAGGGCTCACGCCGCTCCTTGGCGCCGGCGAGGCAGGCCTCCATCAGCGGGCAGGTACGGCAGAGGGACTTGGCGTACTCGACATCGGCCGGCGACTCGGCGAAGAAGACCTCCGGGTCGTAGGAACGGCAGGGGACGGGTACGCCGAGGTTCTCGATGGCGTCGTCGAGCGCGGTGAGCGCAGTGAGCGGGATCAAGGTGGAGTCCTCCGTGAGGCCGGGCGGGGGGATCGTTTCGGAAGGCGGTACGGACGGGGCGTGCGCTTCGAGTTGCACGGTTCGTCTTCCTCGTCTGTTCGTCCCGGCCCTGTTGGGCCGGTGTGGCTGGTACCGGCGGGTTTTCTCTTGTCCCGAGGCCCCTTCACTCCGTCGTCCCCGTTCGGGGAAAACAGAAGGGCCGCGGATCCCGGATGGGGTTCCGCGGCCCTGAAGGCGCCGGCCTGATCAATCAGGCTGGATCACTCCAGGGTTCTGGCCCACGGAAGGCCCACATCGTGTGGTGCTGCGTCGTCTGCTTGAGGGATCCGGCACCGGCCGCAAAGGCATAGGCCGGGGCCTTTGCCACTACTGCTCCTGCTTCCAGTGCCTTGCTCGGTCGCTCATTGCGCTCACGGACAGGGAGACCCGCGAGAGACACGGAGGACGCCGGCCGGACGGCAGGAATGCCGGACAGACCGGTGCCCAGGTCCGAGACGCCGAGCATGCACAGGGAGACGGCCGAGAGATCGGTCATTTTGACCTCGCTGACAGAGCTGGTGTAGATGCTGATCACTGGACTCGCCTCCTCTCGGCGTCTTGGGGGACTGGGGTGAACCAGTCCAACGGATATACGACTATGAAGTACAGCACGGATCCAGGTCTTCTGAGAAGACTCCGTGCCCGTGGCTAAGAACCTATGGGGATTGCCGGGGCATGCGCAAACCATTTTTCCGACGAGTTTGAATCAGTCACTCCCGATCTCCCCCTCAACTTGCTGACCTGCACAGATGGCCAGCACATCGGCTCCGTACCGGTTGAGCTTGCGCACTCCGACGCCGGGGATGCGGGCCAACTCCCCTTCTTCGTCCGGGACGGTCTCCGCGATCGCCATCAGGGTCCGGTCGGTGAAGACGCAGAAGGCGGGCTGCCCACTGCGCGCCGCCTGGACCGCCCGCCACTCGCGCAGCCGCTCGTAGAGGCCCTCGTCCATGTCGGAGGGGCACTCGTCGCAGCGCATCAGTTTCATCTCGCCCGCGTCGGTCAGCGTGCGCCCGCAGACCCGGCAGCGGGCCGGGGTTCTCTGGGTCCGGCGCGGGGCGGCGCCGGGGCTGCCGCCGAAGCCGCGCTCGATGCCGCCGGGACCGGCCGTGCCCGTCCGCAGGGCGGTGGTGACGGAGCCGGGGCGCAGGCCGTCGAGAAAGCGGCTGGGACGGCGGTTCGGGCGGCCTCCGGGCGCGCGGGAGAGAGCCCAGGAGACATGGAGGCGTTCCCGCGCGCGGGTCACACCGACATAGAGGAGACGGCGTTCCTCCTCGATCTGCTCGTCCGTCTTTGCGTAGGTGATCGGCATCATGCCCTCGGCGACTCCGACGACGAAGACGACGTCCCATTCCAGGCCCTTGGCCGAATGGAGGGAGGCGAGGGTGACACCCTGCACGGTCGGGGCGTGCTGGGCGTTCGCCCGCTCGTCGAGTTCGGCGACGAGGTCGGAGAGCGTGGCACCCGGTTTCGCGGCGGTGAAGTCATGCGCGAGGTTCACCAGTGCGGCCAGCGACTCCCAGCGCTCTCTGACGGCGCCGGAGCCCGCGGGCGGCTCGCTCGTCCAGCCCTCCCCCGACAGCACGGCACGCACCTGGGAAGGCAGGTCGACCACGTCGTCCAGCAGGGAGTCGTTGCCTCCGAAGCGGGCGGCGGCGCGCAGTGCGCTGATGGCCTTGCGCACCTCGGGCCGGTCGAAGAACCGTTCGGCGCCACGCAGCTGGTAGGGGACTCCGGCGTCGGCGAGGGCCTGTTCGTACGTCTCGGACTGGGCGTTCGTCCGGAACAGGATGGCGATCTCGCCCGCCGGGACCCCAGCGGCGACCAGGTCTCGGATGCGGCGGGCGGCGCCTTCGGCCTCGGCGGGTTCGTCGGCGTACTCGGTGTAGCCGGGCTCGGGTCCCGGGTCGCGCTGGGAGATCAGTTCCAGGCGGTGTTCCGCGGCGCGGCCCCGGGCCTGGGCGAGCAGCCCGTTGGCGAGGTGGACGACCTGGGGGGTGGAGCGGTAGTCGCGGACCAGCTTGACGACGGTGGCACCGGGGTGGCGGGTGCGGAAGTCGAGCAGATGGTCCGGAGTTGCTCCTGTGAACGAGTAGATGGTCTGGCTGGCGTCGCCGACCACGCACAGGTTGTCCCGCTCCCCGAGCCACAGCTCCAGCAGCCGCTGCTGCAGCGGGCTGACGTCCTGGTACTCGTCGACCACGAAGTGCTGGTACTGCGAGCGGACCTGTTCGGCGATGTCGCGCCGGTCCTGGAGGACGGCGACGGTGAGCAGCAGGACATCCTCGAAGTCGATGACGGAGCGGTCCCGCTTGAGGTCCTCGTAGGTGGCGTAGATCTGGGCGATCTCGGCCGGGTCGCGGGGGGCGACGCGGCCGGTCTTGACGACGGAGGGCGCGTAGTCGGCGGGGACGGTCTGGGTGACCTTGGACCATTCGATCTCGGCGGTGACGTCCCGCAGTTCGCCCCGGTCGAGGCGGATGCGGCAGGCTGCCGCGGCATCGGCGACGAGCTGGATCTTGCGGTCGACGATGCGGGGCATGGAGCCGCCGACCGCCTTCGGCCAGAAGTACTGGAGCTGGCGCAGCGCGGCCGAGTGGAAGGTGCGCGCCTGGACTCCGCCCGCGCCGAGCTGGCGCAGCCGCCCGCGCATCTCACCGGCGGCGCGGTTGGTGAAGGTGACGGCGAGCACGCTGGAGGGCTGGAGGATTCCGGCGCGCACGCCGTAGGCGATGCGGTGGGTGATCGCCCGTGTCTTTCCCGTGCCGGCGCCTGCCAGCACGCACACCGGACCGTGCAGGGCGGTGGCCACTTCGCGCTGCTCGGGATCGAGTCCGTCGAGCACCGCGTCGGCCGAATCCGGAACCTGCGGGAAAAGGGTGGAGTGCGTTGCTGCTGTCACACGGCCATGCTGCCAGGTCGCCGGAGACGGGTGAGCCGGTTGTCCACAGGCACCCCCTTGCAGTCGTACTAATTCTGGTGGGCGTCCGCCTCGGATACCCCCCTCGGGAATGGCGGAAGGGTCGCGTACGTTCCACCACAGCGAGCACCCGTCCCCCGAACTGCTGAGGAGCGCGAGAGACATGCCGGGCACTGTGACGATGTACAGCACCACGTGGTGCGGCTACTGCCGTCGGCTGAAGAGCCAGATGGACCGTGAGGGCATCGCGTACAACGAGATCAACATCGAGCAGGACCCGGAGTCCGCGGCGTTCGTGGAGAAGGCGAACGGCGGCAACCAGACGGTTCCGACGGTGCTGGTGGTTCCCTCCAACGACGGCCCCGAGGTCGTGATGACGAACCCGAGCCTCGCGCAGGTGAAGCAGGCCCTCAGCGCCTGACCCCGCGTGTCCCCGACCCCCGACCGGCCCGGCGGCCGTGCGGGGGTCTTCGCATGCCGGGAGCACCGGACGAGAGCGGCTCAGAGGCCGTGCTCGTGAGTCCTCACGGGTCAGAGTGCGCTGCCCGGCTTCGGCAGGGGCTTGCCGTACCAGAGTTCGATCAGGCGGGCCGCGATCGAGATCCCGTACGGCGGGAGAACCTCGCCGGACTCGAAGCCCGCGCGCAGTTCCTCGCGGGAGAACCAGCGGGCCTCGTGGATCTCGTCGCCGTCGACCTCGATGTCGGTGGAGGCGGCGCGGGCCATGAAGCCGAGCATGAGGCTGGACGGGAACGGCCAGGGCTGGCTGGCGACGTACTCGACGTGGCCGACGAGGATGCCGGCCTCCTCGAACACCTCGCGGCGCACCGACTGTTCGATGGACTCGCCGGGCTCGACGAAACCGGCGAGCGTCGAGAAGCGGCCTTCGGGCCAGTGGACCTGGCGGCCGAGGAGGATGCGGTCCTCCTCGTCGGTGACGGCCATGATCACCGCCGGGTCGGTGCGCGGGTAGTGCTCGGCGCCGCAGGCCGGGCAGCGGCGGATGTGGCCGGCGGCGGCGATGACGGTGCGCTCGCCGCAGCGGGAGCAGAAACGGTGCAGCCGCTGCCAGTTCTCCAGAGCGACGGCGTGCACCATCAGCCCCGCGTCCTGGGGCGAGAGGAGCAGGCCGGCCTCGCGCAGGCCGGCGGGGCGCGCCGACTGGTCCATACGGCCGGGCAGGGCGTCCTTCTGAAGGGCGAAGTAGCTGGTGCCGTCCTCGTCCTTGCCGAGGAAGTAGCGGTGCGCCTCGGTGAGGGGTGCTTCGAAGGAGGGGGTCATGACGAGTTCGGTACGTCCGTCGGACGTCTCGTCGATGAGGACCTGGCCGCCGGAGACCACGAAGCAGCGGGTGGTGGGGTGACTCCACGCCGCGGCGAGCCAGGCCTCGTCGAGCCGGTGGTGCGCGGCCCGGTCGATGCCGCTGGGGGCCGTGAGCGAGATGGGGCGGTCGGCGGTGTGGTCGGTCCAGGTGGTCACAGGTGCTTCCAACTCCCCCGGTGGAACGGATATTTCGGCGGGCGGTTCGGCGGGATGTGGGTGGAGACGCGTGGGGGGCGGTGGTTTTCGGGCGGGCACGCGCACGTGCGGGGCAGTGCTTCCAGTGTGCCCCGGGGCTGCTGCCGGGCCGGGCCGCGCGGGGTCGTCAGGACTCATGACGCCAGTTCCCGGCCAGGTCGCCCCAGAGGTGAGCGGTGGTCTCGACGCCCTTGAGGAGCAGGTCGATCTCCACCTTCTCGTTCGGGGCGTGCCAGCCGTCTGAGGGGACGGAGATGCCCAGGAAGAGCACGGGGGCTCCGAGGACGTCCTGGAGGTCGGCGGCCGGGCCGCTGCCGCCCTCGCGCGTGTAGCGGACCGGTTTGCCGAAGGCGCGGCTCATGGCGCGTACGACGGACTGCAGGGCGGGGTGGTCCAGCGGGGTCAGGCACGGGCGCGTGGCCGCCGCGAACGTGATCCTGTGGCGGATTCCAGCGGGAACACGGTCCGCGGTCCAGTCGCGGACGATCTTCTCGATGTGGTCGGGGTCCTGGCCGGCGACCAGCCGGAAGGAGAGCTTCACCATGGCCGAGGCCGGGACGATGGTCTTGCTGCCGGGGCCCTGGTAGCCGCCGCCGATGCCGTTGACCTCGGCGGTGGGGCGTGTCCAGACGCGCTCCAGGGTGGTGTGTCCGGCTTCGCCGTGGGTGGCGTACGACTTGGCGGTGCGCAGCCATCCCTGCTCGTCGAAGGGCAGTTCGGCGAGGAGTTCGCGCTCGCGGTCGCTGAGTTCGGTGACGCCGTCGTAGAAGCCGGGGATGGTCACGCGCGCGTGCTCGTCGTGCAGTGCGGCGACGAGGCGGGCGACGGCGGTCGCCGGGTTGGGCACGGCGCCGCCGAAGGAGCCGGAGTGGATGTCCTGGTCGGGCCCGTGGAGCTGGATCTCGCATTCGGCGAGGCCGCGCATGCCGGTGCACACGGTGGGGGTGTCCTCGGCCCACATGCCGGTGTCGGAGACGATCACGGCGTCGGCGGCGAGCCGGTCGGCGTGCTCCTCGACGAGGGCACGGAAGTGGATGGAGCCCGACTCCTCCTCGCCCTCGACGAGCATCTTCAGGTGGACGGCGGGCGCGGTGCGGCCGGTGGTGGCGAGGTGGGCGCGGACGCCGAGTGTGTGGAAGAACACCTGACCCTTGTCGTCGGCGGCCCCGCGCGCGTGGAGGCGGTTGCCCTTGACGACCGGTTCGAAGGGGTCGCTGTCCCAGCCGTCCTCGCGGGCGGCGGGCTGGACGTCGTGATGTCCGTAGACGAGGACCGTGGGGGCGTCGGGGTCCTCGGCGGGCCATTCCGCGAAGACTGCCGGAGCGCCCGGGGTCGCCCAGACCTCGACGGTCGGGAAGCCGGTTTCCCGGAGTTTGGCGGCGAGCCAGTCGGCACTTCGGCGCACATCGGCGGCATGGTCGGGCTGGGCCGACACGGACGGGATGCGCAGCCACTCGGCGAGGTCGTCGAGGAAGGCCGCGCGGTGCTGCTCGATGTACGTACGGACGGCGCTGACGTCACTGTCAACGGGATGGCTCATGGTCAAGAGCCTATCGGCCCGCACTGACATCCTCGTCCGGTACTTCGAACGCGGTCGGCTCGTCCAGGAGCAGCCGCTCCAGCGCGGCCCGGTCCGGGAGATCGGGCCGTACGACCTCGCCGCTGCGCACGTACAGGAAAGCGGCCCCGACGGCCTCCGGGGGCACGCCCTGCTGCTCGGCCCAGGCCAGGCGGTAGACGGCGAGCTGGAGGGGGTCGGCGGTGGGGGCGCGGTGGGTCTTCCAGTCGACGATCTCGTACGTCGCCTCGTCGCCGTCGCCTTCCTTGTAGACGGCGTCGATCCGGCCCCGTACGACGCGTCCGGCGATGGCGAGGTGGAAGGGGGCCTCGACCCGGTAGGGCGTGCGGTGTGCGTACGCGGTGTGCTCGAAGGCGTCCTTGAGGTTCTCCAGATCGCGTTCGTCGTCGATCTCGGCGTCGCTGCCGGGCAGTTCCTCGGGCTCCAGCATCGGAAGCTGCAGTTCCTCGAAGCGGGACTCGACCCAGGCGTGGAAGCGGGTGCCCCGGCGGGCGGCGGGCCGCGGCGGGCGTGGCATGGGGCGGGCCAGCTCCTGCGCAAGGGCGTCCGGGTCGGCGGCCAGGAGCATCAGCTGGGTAGCGGTCAGCGACGGAGGCAGGGGTACGTCGGTGACGCTCTCCCGCGCGCGGAGCAGTTCCCCGGTGAGCGCGTCGAGGTCGCGGTCCCAGGAGGCGACGGCGCGGGCCTCCTCGGGGGTGAGATCCGCTTCGGCGGGGTGTCTGCGGGCGTGGGGCACGGTGGGCGGGCGCTCGTGGTCGTGCCCGGTGTGTGGCAAGCGCGCGTGGGACGGCGTCTTTGCGGGCGGTTCCGGGCGGTCCGTGGTCCAGGCGTCCCAGTCGTCGTCGGGCGGGCCGTCGTCGAACGCCTCGTCGTCCTCGTAGGGAATCTCGTCGTCCGGCGGCGGGGGCCAGTCCGGGTCCTCGTACGTATCCGGGTCCGGCACGGTCGCTGGGTGGCCGTCCTCGTGGGAGGCGAGGGTCTCCAGGTGGGCGAGGACCGTCTCGGCGGCGGCCCTGCGGTGGCGGAACGCGGTGTCGTCCAGCGGGAGGGGCCAGAGCTGGTCGGCGGTCGTCGCGTGCAGGGCGGGATTCTCCTCGCCCTCCTCCGGTTCGTCCGCCCAGGCCTCGATCTCGCCGTGTCCGGCCGCGCAGTGGTCGTACAGGGCCTGGAGGAAGTCGGAGGGGCCGCGGGGCTTCTTCTGGGAAGGGCCCCACCAGTGGCCGGAGCCGAGCAGGAGGGAGCGGGGGCGGGTGAAGGTGACGTAGCCGAGGCGGAGTTCCTCGGTGTGCTGATGGTCCTTCATCGCCTCGTGGAAAGCCTTCATGCCCCGGGCGTCCCAGCCCTCGATGTCGGGCAGCGTGTCGGTGTCGCCGCGCAGCTCGTGCGGCAGGACCTTGGCCTGGGAGGTCCATTTCTCGCGGCCCCGGTCGCTGGGAAAGGTGCCGGTGACCAGACCGGGGACGGCCACGACGTCCCACTCCAGGCCCTTGGACTTGTGGGCGGTGAGCACCTTGACGGTGTTCTCGCCGCCGGGCAGGGCGTTGTCGAGGCCCTTCTCGTACTGCGCCGCCGTACGCAGGAAGCCGAGGAAGGCGAGCAGGCTCGCCTCGCTCTCGTGGGCGGCGAACGAGGCGGCGACGTCGAGGAAGTTGGAGAGGGTCTCGCGGCGGCGGGCGGCCAGCGCGTGCGGGGACGCCGACAGCTCCACCTCCAGGCCGGTGACGGCGAGCACGCGGTGCAGTACGTCCATCAGCGGGTCGGCGAGCGATCGGCGCAGGTCGCGCAGTTCGGCGGCGAGCCGGGCGAAGCGCACGCGCGCGTCCGGCGAGAAAGGCAGCCCGTCGTCGTCTCCCTCGCCTCGCAGGGATGTCTCCAGGAAGGTGTCGAGGGCGTCCGCGAGCGATATCACCTCGGAGGGGTCGACCCCCTCGACGGCTTCGGCGAGCCGACGGTCCGGGTCGTCGGTGTCGCCCACGCGCGCGTGGGACACGAGAAACCGCGCCCGGCGGCCCAGGAGGGCGAGGTCGCGCGGGCCGATGCGCCAGCGCGGGCCGGTCAGCAGCCGGACCAGGGAGGCGTTGGCCCCGGGGTCCTGGAGGACCTCGCAGACGGACACCAGGTCGGCGACCTCGGGCAGGTGCAGCAGCCCGGAGAGCCCGACGACCTCGACGGGGACGGCCCGGGCGACGAGCGCGCCCTGGATCTCGGCGAAGTCGGTGGCGGTGCGGCACAGGACGGCGATCTCGCCGGGCGCCTTGCCGGTGCGGACGAGGTGGGCGATGGAGTCGGCGAGCCAGTCGATCTCCTCGGCGTGGGTACGCAGCAGCGCGCAGCGCACCTGGCCGTCGCGCTCGGCGCCGGGTGCGGGGCGGAGGGCCGCCACGCCCGCGTGCATGGCGCGCAGGGGCTCGGCGAGGCCGTTGGCGAGGTCGAGGAGGCGGCCTCCGCTGCGGCGGTTCTCACTGAGCGACTGGCGGGCCGCCGAGCCGCCGTCGGCGTGGGCGAAGTGCTCGGGGAAGTCGTCGAGGTTGGCGACGGAGGCGCCGCGCCAGCCGTAGATGGCCTGGCAGGGGTCGCCGACCGCGGTCACCGGGTGGCCGGTGCCGCCGCCGAACAGGCCTGCCAGGAGGACGCGTTGGGCCACCGAGGTGTCCTGGTACTCGTCGAGGAGGACCACCCGGAACTCCTCGCGCAGGACGCGGCCCACTTCGGGGATCCGAGCGAGCGTCGCGGAGTGGGCGATCTGGTCGCCGAAGTCGAGGAGGTCGCGCTCGCGCTTGGCGGCCCGGTAGCGGGTCACCAGCTCGGTGAGTTCACGGCGGGCGGCGGCCGTCTCGGGGACCTTGCGCAGGTCCGCGTTGGTGAGTTTGGCGCCCTCCAGGGCACGCAGCAGCTCGGCGTCGTACGCGCGCAGTTCCTCGGGGCGGACGAGGTGTTCGGCGAGTTCGGCGTCGAGGGTCAGGAGGTCGCTGACGAGGTCCGGGAAGGAGCGGGTGAGTGCGGGGTACGGGCCGGGGGCCTCGCGCAGTACGCGCGCGGCGAGCTGGAAGCGGGTGGCGTCGGCGAGCAGGCGGGCCGTGGGTTCGAGGCCGATGCGCAGGCCGTGGTCGGTCAGGAGGCGGCCGGCGAAGGCGTGGTAGGTCGAGATGACCGGTTCGCCGGGCGGGTTGTCGGGGTCGATGACGTCCGGGTCGGTGACGCCCGCCTTGACGAGCGCCTTGCGGACGCGTTCGGCGAGTTCACCGGCGGCCTTGTTGGTGAAGGTGAGGCCGAGCACCTGTTCGGGGGCGACCTGGCCGGTGCCGACGAGCCACACCACGCGTGCCGCCATCACCGTCGTCTTGCCCGATCCGGCTCCGGCCACGATCACCTGCGGGGCGGGCGGCGCGATGATGCAGGCCGTCTGCTCCGGGGTGAACGGGATGCCGAGGAGCTGCTTGAGCTGCTCGGGGTCGCTGATACTGGCTGGCACGTCAGAGAGGCTAGCGGCGGCCACTGACAGTCGGTGTCCGGTTTGCCGTCAGGGGTGGCGGAAACACAGGTCGGCACGGGTGGTGCCGTACATCACTCCTGTTCGCGCGTCACCCTCGTACGGGCCCGGTCGGTGTCACTCGACGACGTGCCGGCCTTCCGGGCGGGCGCTGCACGATGCCCGGAAGGAGCAGTGCGCGCAGTGCTGGCCGGCGGTCGGGGTGAAGCGTTCGTCGAGTACCTTGCCGGCGGCGGTGGCCAGCAGGTCGCCGATCCACTCCCCCTCCGCCCCTGAGTCCGTCCCGCCCTCAAGGGGGGCCTGGGCCTGCACCTTGGGGAGTGTCTCGCCGCCGTCCCGTTTGGCGGCGCCCTGGCGCAGCTGGACGAGTTCGGCGCCGCCCGGTTCGGGGCGCACGCCGTCGAAGGCGTCGTCGACGGCTCCTTCGCGGACGGCGAGCTGGTAGACGGCGAGCTGGGGGTGGCGGGCCACCTCGGCGGCGGTGGGCGCCTGTTTGCCGGTCTTGAAGTCGACGACGTAGGCGCGGCCCTCGCCGTCGGTCTCGACGCGGTCCATGGAACCGCGGATGCGCACTTCGTAGTCGCCCGCCCCGAGGGTCACGTCGAAGTCGTGCTCGCTGGCCACGGGGGTGCGGCCGGTGCGAGCGGAGTCGATGTGCCACGTCAGGAAGCGTTCGAGCGCCACGCGCGCGTGCTCCTTCTCCTGCGCCGACTTCCATGGCGCGTCGAAGGCGAGCGCGTTCCACACGGAGTCGAGGCGTTCCATGAGGACGTCGAGGTCTGCGGGGGTGTGTCCGGAGGCGACCTCGTCGGCGAGGACGTGCACCACGTTGCCGAAGCCCTGGGCTGCGGTCGCGGGGGCGTCGGCCTTCACCTCGCGGCCCAGGAACCACTGCAGGGCGCAGGTGTTGGCGAGTTGGTCGAGGGCGCTGCCGGAGAGCACGACGGGCTGGTCGCGGTCGCGCAGCGGGACCTTGCTCTCGGTCGGCTCGTACATGCCCCACCAGCGGTGGGGGTGGGCGGACGGCACGAGTGGGCGGCTGTCCTCGTCGGTGAGCGCGGCGAGTCGGGCGAGGCGGCGGGCGGCGGCCTCTCTGAGGGCGTCGGAGACGCGCGGATCGACCGTGGTGGCTCGCAGTTCGGCGACGAGGGCGGCGACGGAGAGGGGGCGGCGCGGGCGGCCCGTCACGTCCTTGGCTTCGACGCCGAGTTCGGTGAGGAAGCGGGAGGGCTGGTCGCCGTCGTCGGCGGGAGCCTTCACCGCGGTGACGACCAGGCGTTCACGCGCGCGTGTGGCGGCCACGTAGAACAGCCGCCGTTCCTCGGCGAGCAGTGCTCCCGGGGTGAGCGGTTCGGCGAGGCCGTCGCGGCCGATGCGGTCGGCCTCCAGGAGGGAGCCCCGGCGGCGCAGGTCGGGCCAGAGTCCCTCCTGGACGCCGGCGACGACCACGAGGCGCCATTGGAGGCCCTTGGAGCGGTGGGCGGTCATCAGGCGCACGGCGTCGGGGCGTACGGCACGGCGGGTGAGGGTGTCGGCGGCGATGTCCTCGGCGTCGATCTCCTCCAGGAAGTTGAGGGCGCCCCGGCCTCCGGTGCGCTCCTCCGCGCGCGCGGAGGTCGCGAAGAGCGCGCACACGGCGTCGAGGTCCCGGTCGGCGTTGCGTCCGGCCGCGCCGCCGCGCCGGGCGGCCCGCTCCAGCCGTCCCGGCCAGGGCGTGCCGTTCCACAGGTCCCAGAGGGCCTCCTCGGCCGTACCGCCGCCCGCGAGGCGCTCACGTGCCTTCCTGAGCAGCGCGCCGAGGCGCTGAGCACCACGGGCGTACGTCGGGTCGTGGGCGACGAGGCGTTCCGGTTCGGCGAGCGCGCGGGCGAGGAGTTCGTCCGAGGGCGGCGGTACGGGGTTGCCCGCGGCCCGTTCCTCCTCGCGCAGGGCGCGGCCGAGGCGGCGCAGATCGGCGGCGTCCATGCCGGCGAGGGGGGAGGTGAGCAGGGTCAGGGCGGTCTCGGTGCCGAGCCAGGCGGTGCCTCCCGGCACGGCGGCGTCGGCGTCCTCCCCCGCGGTCTCCCCCGCCCCTTCGGCGCCCGTCTCCTCGTCCGCGCCGGACGCCTCCGCCGTCGCGACGGCCCGGAGCGCCGTCAGGAGCGGCGCCACCGCCGGTTCGTGGCGCAGGGGCAGGTCGTCGCCGTCGATGTCCAGGGGCACCCCGGCGGCCGTGAGAGCGCGCCGGACCGTGGGGATCGTACGGCCGCCGGCCCGCACCAGGACGGCCATCTCGCCCCAGGGGACACCGTCCTCCAGGTGTGCGCGGCGGAGGATGTCGGCGATGTTGTCCAGTTCCGTACCGGCCGTCGGGTACGTGCAGACCTCGACGCGGCCTCCGTCGCGGACCGGCGAGAGCCCTCGGTGGGCGCGGACCTTCTCGGCCGGGAGGCGGGTCAGGGGCATGCGCTGGGTGAGGAGACGGGTGGCGGTCAGCGGGACGGCGGCGGAGCGGCGGGACGTCCTGAGGACCTCGACCGGCGCGGGGCGGCCGTCCGCGCGTGGGAAGGCATCCGGGAAGTCCAGGATGCCGTTGACGTCCGCGCCGCGGAACGCGTAGATCGACTGGTCGGGGTCGCCGAGGGCGACGAGGGTCCGGCCGCCCCCGGCGAGCGCGTGCAGCAGCCGCACCTGGGCCGGGTCGGTGTCCTGGTACTCGTCGACGTAGACGGCGTCGTAGCGGGCGGCGAGCTGTCCGGCGGTGTCGGGACGGTCGGCGAGGAGCACCGCGCGGTGCACGAGTTCCGCGTAGTCGAGCACCCCTTGCATGTCGAGCACGTCGAGGTACTCGGCGAGGAAGGCGGCGGCGGCGCGCCAGTCGGGGCGGCCGATGCGCCGGGCGAAGGCGTCCAGGGCGTCCGGTCCGAGGCCCAGTTCGCGGCTGCGGGCGAGGACCGCGCGGACCTCGTCGGCGAAGCCGCGGGTGGTGAGGCAGGCACGCAGTTCGTCCGGCCAGCGCACATGGGCGAGGCCGAGCCGCTCCAGGTCGGGCTGGCCGGCGAGCAGTCCGCGTACGGCCACGTCCTGTTCGGGGCCGGAGAGCAGCCGCAGGGGCTCCACGAACAGGTCGCTGTCCTGGTGGGCGCGGACCAGGGCGTAGCAGAAGGAGTGGAAGGTGGTCGCGCGGGGAGCGCGGGCGGCGCCGATGCGCAGCGCCATCCGGTCGCGCAGTTCGACGGCCGCCTTGCGGCTGAACGTCAGCACGAGGATCCGCTCGGGGTCCCCGCCCCGGGCGATGCGGGCCGCCACGGACTCGACGAGGGTGGTGGTCTTTCCGGTTCCGGGACCAGCGAGGACGAGGAGTGGTCCTCGCGCATGGTCAACCACCGCGCGCTGCGCGGCGTCCAGACGAGGGGGGTCCTGCCGCGTGGGCGGGGTGCGCACCAGTCGGTAAGCGCCACGGTCCCCCTGTCGCACCTGGGGGTGCGACAGGCGCCTGGTGGAGGAAGAGGAGCTCACGTGGTTCGCCGGTCCTGGTGGGTGTGCTGGTTGGCCGGCCGTCGTGCGTGGAGGACGGTGGCCGGGAGGTGAGGGGGACAGGTGCAGCCGACGCTACGCCGACGGGCGGTTCGGAAGCAGGACTTCCGCTTGTTCCCTCCCGCCCCGAGCGCCACCCCGGCCCCTCGCCCCACGAACGTACGCCATGGCACGGACGTGCCCGGTTTACCCCGTACGGGCCACAGGTTCCCCTGACGCCCGCCGGATGGCGGAAGCTGTCAGGTGTGACCCTCCGCCCGCTCGCCGCCGTCCCACCGCGCGCGTCTCATGTCGAGGCGTGGCAGATGCCCCTCGGTGGCCCTGCTCGCCTCCTTCAGGGGCGTGCCCTCCGCGCGGTAGTGATCGAGGGCCTCCAGTTCGTGGCCCGGGAGCAGGACGCCGTCCGCGCGGACGACCCGCCACCACGGAACGGCTCCTCCGTAGAGGGCCATCACTCGCCCGACCTGGCGCGGTCCGCCCTCCTCCAGCCACTCGGCCACATCGCCGTACGTCATGACACGCCCGGGCGGGATCTGTTCCGTGGCCTCCAGGACCCGCTCGGCGTACTCCGGCAGGGCGTCCGCCGGAAGGCTCTCGTTGCTCATCCGGCCCATCCTGCCCCACCCCACCGACAATGTGACGAGGCGGCGACCGTGGGTATTCCTCGCCCCGGAGCGGCGCTTGCGGCAGACTGTGCGCCCCCGCATTGCAGCACCCTGATGCCCCTGTGTGTCAGTGGGGCATGCCACCATCGTGCGGGCGGTGACCGGTGATACGAGACCAAGAAGAGACCATGAAGCAGCAGGGCGTGCACCCCGAAGACGCGGAGGGCACCTCTGAGGTCTCGTCGCGCCCCGGTGCCGACGGCACCGGTCACGAACCCGCGCAAACACCGGCCGACCCCGCCGCCGACTGCGCCGACGACGACCCCCACGCCGAAGAGGTCGAGGGCGACGAACCGCTGCTCCCCGCGCGCGTGCACCGCCCCTCCGACCTCATGCGGCTCCTGGCGGGCGTCTTCGCGGTCGTCGTGCTGCTCGCGATCGCCGCGTTCGCGCACGGCACGACCTCGGGGCTCGAACAGGACATCAACAAGGGCACCGGCCAGGCACCCGACCTGCTGATCAAGATCGCGGGTCTGGCGTCGAGCATCGCGATCCTCCTGGTGCCGGTCGCCTTCGCGATCGAGCGGCTGATCAAGCGGGACGGGCTGCGGATCGCCGACGGTGTCCTCGCCGCCGTCCTCGCGCACGGGGTGACCCTCGCCACCGACCTGTGGGTCGCCAAGGCCGCCCCGGACTCGATCCAGGAGGCGCTGACCCAGCCCTCCCCCGGCGACATCCACGCCCTCACCGACCCGGTGCACGGCTATCTCGCGCCGGTCATCGCGTACATGACGGCCGTCGGCATGTCCCGCCGGCCGCGCTGGCGTGCCGTCCTGTGGGTGGTGCTGCTGCTCGACGCCTTCTCGATGCTGGTCACCGGCTACACGACACCGTTCTCGATCATCCTGACGGTGCTGATCGGCTGGTCGGTGGCGTACGGGACGCTGTACGCGGTCGGCTCGCCGAACGTGCGTCCCACCGGGCGCAACCTGATGGCGGGCCTGCGGCACGTCGGTTTCCACCCCGTGAGCGCGGCCCGCGAGGAGGTGCCGGAGGCCACGGACAGCGGCGACCGGGGCCGGCGCTACTTCGTCACCCTGGAGGACGGCCCCCCGCTGGACGTCACCGTGGTCGACCGAGAACAGCAGGCGCAGGGCTTCTTCTACCGCATGTGGCGCAACATCACGCTGCGCGGCCTGGCCACCCGCAGCAGCCTCCAGTCGCTGCGCCAGGCCCTGGAGCAGGAGGCTCTCCTCGCGTACGCGGCGATCGCCGCCGGGGCCAACGCGCCCAAGCTGATCGCGACCTCGGAACTCGGCCCCGACGCCGTGATGCTCGTCTACGAGCACACCGGAGGCCGCACGCTCGACTCGCTCGACGACGAGGACATCACCGACGAGCTGCTGCGCAACACCTGGCATCAGGTCAAGGCGCTGCAGTCGCGGCGCATCGCGCATCGCAGACTCGTCGCCGACGCGATCCTGGTGGATCGTTCCGGCAAGGTGATCCTCACGGACCTCCGGGTGGGCGAGATCGCGGCCGGCGACCTGCTGCTGCGCATGGACATCGCCCAGTTGGTGTCGACCCTGGGCCTGCGCGTGGGCGCCGAACGCGCGGTGGCGTCGGCGGTCGGGGTACTCGGCCCGGACGCGGTGGCGGACTGCCTCCCGATGCTCCAGCCCATCGCGCTGTCCCGCTCCACGCGCGCGACGCTGCGCAAACTCGCCCGCGAGCGTGCCCAGCGTCAGCGCGAGGCGGTCCTGGAGGCGTCCCAGCAGGCCAAGCAGGCCCGCCTGGAGGCGGCCCACGCCGACACCGGGCCCGTCGTCGTACTGGAGAAGCCCGGCAAGAAGGCCGTTCGGGCCGAGCAGCGGGCTGAGAAGCGGGCCCTCGACGAGGCCCTGGACGGGGCCCGCGAGGAGGATCTGCTCACCCAGATCCGCCACCAGGTGCTGCTGATCAGACCGCAGGCACCGGTCGAACCGGCCCGCCTGGAGCGGGTGAGACCGCGCACGCTGATCAGTTTCATCGCCGGCGCGTTCGGCGCGTACTTCCTGTTGTCCCAGCTCACCCATATCGAGTTCGGCACCCTGTTCGACGAAGCCGAGTGGGGCTGGGTCATCGCGGCCGTGCTGTTCTCGGCGCTGAGTTACTTCGCCGCGGCGATGAGTCTGCTCGGCTTCGTGCCGGAGCGGGTGCCGTTCATGCGGACCGTGGCCGCGCAGGTCGCCGGGTCCTTCGTGAAGATCGTGGCGCCCGCGGCGGTGGGCGGCGTGGCCCTGAACACGCGTTTCCTGCAACGCGCGGGGGTGCGGCCGGGGCTCGCGGTGGCCAGTGTCGGCGCGTCACAGCTGTTCGGGCTCGGCTGCCACATCCTGATGCTGCTGTCGTTCGGCTATCTGACCGGTACCGAGAAGACGCCGTCGCTGTCGCCGTCCCGGACGGTCATCGCGGGCCTGCTGACCGTCGCGGTGCTCGTCCTCGTGGTGACCTCGGTGCCGTTCCTGCGGAAATTCGTCGTCACGCGCGTGCGGTCGCTGTTCGCCGGTGTCGTACCGCGCATGCTCGACGTCCTCCAGCGGCCCCAGAAGCTGGTCACGGGCATCGGCGGCATGCTGCTGCTGACCGCGTGCTTCGTGATGTGCCTGGACGCGTCGATCCGCGCGTTCGGCGACGAGACGACCTCGCTCAGCCTCGCCAGCGTCGCCGTCGTCTTCCTCGCCGGCAACGCGCTGGGGTCCGCTGCGCCGACCCCCGGCGGTGTGGGCGCGGTCGAGGCGACCCTGACGGTCGGCCTGATCGCCGTCGGCCTCCCCAAGGAGGTCGCCGCCCCGGCCGTACTGCTCTACCGGCTGCTGACCCTGTGGATTCCGGTGCTGCCGGGCTGGCTGTTCTTCAACCATCTGACGCGGAAGGGCTCCCTCTAGGGAGTGCGGTCTCGGGCGGGGTCCGCTCAGAGGCGTGCGCGGTACCTCGTACGGCTCGCGCCCCGAGCGCCCCGCCGGGTACGACCGCAGGATGGGGGCATGCCCAACCCCTTCCGGCCGCGTGCCGCTGCCCTGACGGTCACCGCCCTGCTGCTGTCGTCCCTGGTGGCGGGGTGCAGCGACGACTCCGGCTCCACGGACGAGGATCTGTCGGCCCAGAAGCTGAGTTGGAAGGACTGTCCCGCGCCGTCCGAGTCGGAGGGCGGCGGCGAGGCACCGTCCCCGCTGCCGGGCGGCGACGACTGGCAGTGCGCCACCATGAAGGCACCGCTGGACTGGGCCGAGCCAGAGGGCGACACGATCGGGCTCGCGCTGATCCGGGCGGAGGCGAGCGGCGCCGCGAGCAGGCGCATCGGGTCCCTGATCTTCAACTTCGGCGGTCCGGGCGGCTCGGGAGTCACCACGCTCCCCGCGTTCGGCAAGGACTACGCGACCCTGCGCACGCGCTACGACCTGGTGAGCTTCGACCCGCGCGGGGTCGGCCGCAGCGCCGGTGTGCGCTGCGAGGACAACGAACAGCTCGACGTCTACTTCCAGCAGGACGCGACCCCCGACAACGCCACCGAGCGCTCCGAACTGCTGGACAACACCCGGAAGTTCAACGCGGCCTGCGAGAAGCACTCCAAGAAGGTGCTCCCGCATGTGCGCACCACCGACGCGGCCCGCGACATGGACCTGATGCGCCAGGTCCTAGGCGACGACAGGCTGTACTACTTCGGTATCTCGTACGGCACCGAACTCGGCGGTGTCTACGCACACCTGTTCCCCAAGAAGGTGGGCCGGGCCGTCTTCGACGCGGTCGTCGACCCGACCCAGACCCCCGAACAGGGCTCGCTCGGGCAGGCCAAGGGCTTCCAGCTCGCGCTCGACAACTTCGCCGCGGACTGCACGTCGAAGACCGAGGACTGCCCGGTCGGCGACACCGCACAGGACGTCGAGGACCGGATCGCCAAGCTCCTCAAGGACCTCGACGCCAAGCCGATCCCGGGCATCTTCCCCCGCGAACTGACCCAGAGCGCGGCGGCGAACGGCATCGCGCAAGCCCTCTACTCCCAGGAGTTCTGGCCCTACCTCACCGAAGGTCTTGAACAGGCGTACGACGGTGACGGCACGGTCCTGATGCTGCTGTCCGACTCGATGAACGGGCGCAACCGGAACGGCGAGTACAGCAACATCACCGCGGCGAACATCTCCATCAACTGCTCCGACGAGAAGCCGCGCTACACCGTCGCGGACGTCGAGGCGAGGCTGCCCGAGTTCCGCGCCGCCTCGCCCCTGTTCGGCGACTTCATGACCTGGTCCATGCTCAGCTGCACCGACTGGGCCGTGCCGGGCGCCGCCGACCACCCCGACGTCGGCGCGACCGGATCGGCGCCGATCCTCGTCGTCGGCAACACGGGCGACCCGGCCACGCCGTACGAGGGCGCGCGGAAAATGGTGGGAGCGCTGGGTGAGGGCGTGGGGGTCGAGCTGACGTACAAGGGGCAGGGGCACGGCGCGTACGACAGCGGGAACCGTTGCGTGCTCACGGCGGTGAACGGCTATCTGCTGAACGGGAAAGTACCGGCGGCCGGGACCGTCTGCTCCTAGAAAGCCGCAGGTCAGAAGGTTATCCACAGGCTGAAACGGCCTCGGCGTGATCCGCCTACTATGGCCGGACCGCCATCCGCTGACCGAGCGGAGGGCTCGTAGGGGGGAAGTGCGCATGTCTCGTTTCGTACGGTGGACGGCCGCGACCGCCGCCGCGTTGCTGGTGGCCGGCTGTAGCGGCGGCTCGACCGACAGCGGTGACGACGAGGGGGCCGGCAGCGGCGCCACGTCCTCGTCGTCCGCATCCGCGTCCTCGTCCCGGGCCTCGCCCGGGCTGCCCACCTCGCTGACCTCGCAGAAGCTCGACTGGGGCCGCTGCGAGGGTACGTCGGACTCCCCGACGCCGGGCAGCGACTGGCAGTGCGCGACGCTCAAGGTGCCGTTGGACTACGCGAAGCCGGACGGCGAGACCATCGGCCTGGCCCTCATCCGCGCCAAGTCCACCGGGGGCAACCGCATCGGGTCCCTCCTGTTCAACTTCGGCGGACCGGGCCAGTCGGGCATCTCCGTGATGCCCTCGTACGCCGGCACGGTCTCCGCACTCCGCGAGCGGTACGACCTGGTGAGCTGGGACCCGCGCGGGGTCGGGGCCAGCGAGGGTGTGCGCTGCCGCAGCGACAAGGAGATCCAGGCCGCCGAGTCGGTGGACCCGTCGCCGGACGACGCGGCCGAGGAGAGGGCGTACCTCCAGGACGCCGCCGACTTCGGCAAGGGCTGCGAGAAGGCCGCCGGAAGCCTCATCGCGCATGTCTCGACGACCGACTCCGCCCGCGACATGGACCTGATGCGCCAGGTCCTCGGCGACACGAAGACGCACTACTTCGGCATCTCGTACGGCACCGAACTCGGCGGTGTGTACGCCCACTTGTTCCCGAAGAACGTGGGGCGTCTGATCCTCGACGCCGTCGTGGACCCGAGCGCCGACATGGTGGGACACGCGAAGAACCAGGCCAGAGGCTTCCAGCGCGCCCTCGACGACTATCTGGAGTCGACCGGCCAGGACCCGGACGAGGGATCGCGGAAGATCGCGGCCCTGCTGAAGCGGATCGACGCCGAGCCGCTGCCCACCTCCTCCGGGCGGAAGCTGACACAGGGGCTGGCGCTCACCGGCATCGTCGTCCCGCTGTACAGCGCGCAGAGCTGGCCGGCCCTGACCGGCGCCCTGGACGCGGCCGAACAGGGCGACGGCACGGACCTGCTGGCGCTCTCCGACAGCTACAACGACCGCGACGCGTCGGGCCACTACGGCACGACGACACATGCGCAACGGGTCATATCGTGCTTGGACGACAAGCAGCGGCCGACCGCTGCGCAGACCAGGAAGCAGCTGCCCGAATTCCGGAAGATCTCGCCCGTGTTCGGGGAGTTCATGGGCTGGGACACGGCCGGCTGGTGCCACGACTGGCCGGTGGCCGGTCAGTACGACACACCGGAGGTCAGCGCGCCCGGCGCGGCACCCGTCCTGGTGGTCGGCAACACCGGGGACCCGGCGACGCCGTACGAGGGCACGCGCAAGATGGCGGACGAGTTGGGCAAGGGCGTCGGCGTCATGCTGACCTGGAAGGGCGAGGGGCATGGTGCGTACGGCAGTGGGAGCGACTGTGTCGACTCCACAGTGAACGCGTATCTGCTGGACGGGACTGTGCCACGGGACGGCAAGGTCTGTTCATGACGGCGGCGGGGGCCCCGGGCACCTGTGGTGCGCGAGACCCCCGCCGGCCGGACACAACGAACGGAGTGGTGAACCGCGGGTCAGTAGACCGGCTTGTGCGGCTCGATCTGGTTGACCCAGCCGATCACACCGCCGCCGACGTGGACCGCGTCCGCGAAGCCGGCGGACTTCAGGACCGCGAGGACCTCCGCACTGCGGACACCCGTCTTGCAGTGCAGGACGATCTTCTTGTCCTGCGGGAGGGTCGCCAGGGCGGTGCCCATGAGGAACTCGTTCTTCGGGATCAGCTTGGCGCCGGGGATCGAGACGATCTCGTACTCGTTGATCTCGCGGACGTCGATGATCTCGATGTTCTCGCCGTCGTCGATCCACTCCTTGAGCTGCTTGGGAGTGATCGTCGAGCCGGCCGCCGCCTCCTGGGCCTCCTCGGACACGACACCGCAGAAGGCCTCGTAGTCGATGAGTTCGGTGACGGTCGGGTTCTCGCCGCAGACCGCGCAGTCGGGGTCCTTGCGGACCTTGACCTGGCGGTACTGCATCTCCAGGGCGTCGTAGATCATCAGACGGCCGACGAGCGGCTCGCCGATGCCCGCGAGGAGCTTGATGGCCTCGTTGACCTGGATGGAGCCGATGGACGCGCACAGCACGCCCAGGACGCCGCCCTCGGCGCAGGAGGGAACCATGCCCGGCGGCGGGGGCTCCGGGTAGAGGCAGCGGTAGCACGGGCCGTGCTCGGACCAGAAGACGGAGGCCTGGCCGTCGAAGCGGTAGATCGAACCCCACACGTACGGCTTGTTCAGCAGCACGCACGCGTCGTTGACCAGGTAGCGGGTCGCGAAGTTGTCCGTGCCGTCGACGATCAGGTCGTACTGACCGAAGATCTCCATCACGTTCTCGGCTTCGAGCCGCTCTTCGTGAAGGACCACGTTGACGTACGGGTTGATGCCCAGCACCGAGTCGCGGGCGGACTGGGCCTTGGAGCGGCCGATGTCCGCCTGGCTGTGGATGATCTGGCGCTGCAGGTTCGACTCGTCGACCTCGTCGAACTCCACGATGCCGAGCGTGCCCACGCCCGCCGCGGCCAGGTACATCAGCGCCGGCGAGCCCAGGCCGCCGGCGCCCACACAGAGCACCTTGGCGTTCTTCAGCCGCTTCTGCCCGTCCATCCCCACATCGGGGATGATCAGGTGGCGGGAGTACCTGCGGACCTCGTCTACGGTGAGCTCGCCAGCGGGCTCGACCAGGGGTGGCAGCGACACGGGGACTCCGTTGGTCGGTCAATCACTACAGTTGTTCTCCCCGTAACACTGCCACGCCCTTCTTCATTCCGAGACACCCGTTCCGAGGCGCGAGACGATGTCGTCCCAGTAGCCGGGCATCGTCTCCCAGGGATCGGTGCGGCCACCGCGGTCCGTACGGTCGGTGAAGTAGATCGTGGCGGCGCCCTGCCAGCGGGCGACGCGCAGCGCCTCGTCGAGATGACCGTGCGGCAGTCCGTGCACGAAGTGGCAGAAGCGCTCGGGCGGATGCTCGGCGGTCCACTCGGCCACCTGCGACCAGCGGTAGTCGCTCCAGTGGCCGGAGAACGTGACGAGCTGGTCGGCGTGCTCCACGTAGTCCGGGTGCGGGTGGGTGCCGTGGCCCAGGACGATGTGCGTGTCGTCGTCCGCCGCGCGGAGCGTGTCGATCGTGCGGCGGATCTCCGGGAGCGTGGTGCGGTCGGTCGGGCAGCGGTCCAGGAGGAAGCCGTCGGCCTTGTACCAGTCGCGGTATCGCTGCGCCTCGGCGGCCAGTTCACCGTGCGTACGGGCCCCGTGGGCCGTGTCGAGGTGGCCGAGGACACGGACGCCCGCGTTGCGCAGCCGGCCGACGGCCTCCAGACAGTGCGGGTCGGGGCGGCTGCCCGGGCCGTCGGCGACATTGAGGACGACCCAGTGCAAGGGCGTGCCCGGGCGGGTGAGTTCGCCCCACTCGGCCGGGGCGAGGAGGGGGTGCGCGAAGCCCGGGATGCCGAAGCCGGTGCGGACACCGGTGCTCGCGGTGCCCGCCCTGGCGCTGGTCAGATGCGGCATGCCGCCTCCATCCAGATGTCGGCGAGCGACTCCTCCAGGTTGATCCGGGGCCGCCAGCCGAGCCGGTCGCGGGCGGTGCGTACGTCGGCCTGCTGCCAGCTGCCGCAGCCGTCCGGATACGGGTACGCGGCCGGGGGCGCGTGGTCCGGGTCGGGGCGGGGGTGGCCGATGGACGCCCTCAAGGGGCCGGGCGGGCCGTCGAGTTCGTGCAGCGCGCCGCCGTATCCGGCCACGCGGGCGAGGACGGAGGCGGCGTCGCGCAGACGCACGGCGCGGCCGGAGCCGATGTTGATGACGCCCTGCGCGGCCGAGAGCGAGGCGGCGTGGACGGCCCGCGCCACGTCCCGTACGTCGATGAAGTCGCGCTGCGCGCCCAGGCCGCCGAGCTTCAGCTCGCCGTCGCCGGACTGCATCGCGCGCCGCATCGCCTCAGCGAGGCGGCCGAGCGGGGAGCCGGCGGGCGTGCCGGGGCCGGCCGGTGAGAAGACGCGCAGGACGACGGCGTCGAGGCCGGAGCCGAGGACCAGTTCGGTCGCGGCGAGCTTGCTGACGCCGTACGGGCCGCCGGGGCGGGGCACCGCGTCCTCCGCCGTGGAGGAACCGGGCTGGCTGGGACCGTACTCGGCGCCGCAGCCGAGCTGGACCAGACGGGCGCCGCAGCCGCTGCGCCGCAGGGCCTCGCAGACGGTGGCGACGGCGACGGTGTTGTGGCGGGTGAGTTCGCGGGCACCGCCGCGGGTGGCGCCCGCGCAGTTGACGACGACTCCGGGGTGGACGGCGTCGAGGAAGCGGGTGAGTGCGCCGGGGCTGCCGGACGCGAGGTCGAAACGGACGTCGGCGTCGTCGCCGCGGCCGAGGGCGGTGAGCTGCACGGCCGGGTCGGCGAGCAGTCGGTCGGCGACGAAGCGGCCGAGATAGCCGTTGGCTCCGATCAGCAGAACCCTCATCGGACGGCTCCCTCGGCGGAATCTCCGGCTCCGGGTCGGGAGGTGATCATCGGTTTGCTCCTTCGGGGGTTGCGAGTGCGTTCGTGATGGGGGTGCCGGGCGATGCGGAATCGGTCGCCTGCCGTGGTCGTGGTCCGGGCGTCATCCGGGCTCTCCCGGGATCGCGTGCGCCGACGCCCTGGTCAGCGTGCGGGTCGCGTGGAGCAGGAGGACCAGGGCGGCCCCTGCGCAGGTCGCCGCCGGGATGCCTGCCGCACCCCAGGCGGCCACGACCACGTCCACCGGGACGGCCAGGAAGGCGCAGCCGGGGAGGTGGGACGCGAAGGCGGTGGCCAGGGCCGCTGCCTCCGTCGCGGCTGCCGCGCCGAGGAGTACCGCGGGGGCGTGGGTGAAGCCGTGGGCCGTGAGGAGGCGGGCCAGGAGAAGCAGGGCGCCCAGGGTGACGGTCGTGGTGTAGGCCGCCGGTTCGTGCAGGACCGTTCCGGAGACGGCCACGAGCGCCGCCAACGTGCAGAGGAACAGGGCGAACACGCCCAGGAGGAGGGGTTTCACGGCTGCCGTGAAGTCCGCCAGGCCGCGGCTGGCGGCCAGTTTGCGACGGGCTCCGCCCGCGAAGAGATGGGCGCACCAGGCCGCCGGCGCGCAGGCCGCGGTGAGGGCCAGCACAGGGGCAGTGGCCAGGTCACCGGCGGCGGCCGGGATTCCGTCGAGGCCGCCCGTGAGCGCCGCGGTGAGCAGGTCGTCGCCCAGGAGGGCGTACGCGAGGAGCCAGTAGGTCCACGCGCGCGTGGAGGCCGGGGTGTGGCTCGCGTAGGTGCCGGGGGGCGCCGGATGGGACCTGGGGCTCAGTGGCCCCCGGCCGAGTGCCGCGCGTACGGCCAGCGCCACGGCCAGGGCGCCCAGTGTCGCCACGGCCAGCCGGACGCGCCCCTCGGTGAGGTGCAGGCCCGTCACCGTCGCCGCGCACAGGGCGCCCGGCAGCAGCGAGAGCAGGACCCAGTCGGCCCGTACGCCGGGTGCGTTCGGCGGGGTGGGCTGCGGTGCCGTTTCTGCGTCCCGGGAGACCCTGGCGTACATCTCCTCGGCCAGGGAGAACACGTCCCGGTGGCGGAAGCGGGCGGCCGTGCGGTCCGTGACGCCGTGGGCCTCCAGGCCGGCGGCGATCTCCAGGGGGTCCACCGCGCGCTCACACAGCTCACGGTGTCGGTGCATGAGCGCCTTCACGGGGTCAGCGGTGCCTCGGCGCGCGGTACGGGTGGCGGGTGTGGTCGTCCGGGCCTGCGTCCGTGTGTCCTGCGCGTTCGCCTGCGTGTCCGGGGCGTTGGTCTCCGCGGTGCTCATGAGCCATTCCTCCGAGCTCTCGTCCCAGGCTCCGGGGCTGTTCGGTGTCCCAGGGCGGTCCAGTTCTCCCAGCTCGCTCATCGCGCGCCCTCCCCGGCCGGTACGGGGGTCGCCTGTACCGGTGCGGAAGCGCGTCCTGTCGCCCAGCTGGGCCCGCCCCGGGCCACCACGCCTATGCCGCCCTGCGTCCAGCGGCCGGGGACGTGGGCCTCCGCGGGGACGGCGAACGGGAGCGGTTCTCCGGTGCCGTCGAGGACCACCCTGTTGACGGGACTGCGCGAGACGACCTCCAGGTAAATGCCGTGAAATGCCGCGATGTTCTGCTCGACGGTGAACAGTTCGAGGGCACGGGCGCGGGCGGCGGCGCCCAGCCGCTCCCGTCGCGCCGGGTCCTGCAGCAGCGCCACGCACGCCTCGGCGAGCGCCCGCGGATTGCGCGGCGGCACCACGAGCCCCGTACCGCCGATGATCTCGACCACCGCGCCCACGTCCGTCGACACGGTCGCCCGGGCGCAGAACATGGCCTCGACGAGGCTGATCGGGAAGCCCTCGACCACGCTGGACAGGACAACGACCGCGCCGGACGCGTACGCCTCCGCGAGCGTCAGTGCCTCCGGGCCGCCGATCTCCTCGAAGGACACCGGGTTGTCGCCGACGGCGTGCATGCCCTCGGCCTCGTCGGGGAAGAGCTGCGCTGCCAGCGCCCGGCAGTGGCCGAGATACGCCTCGCTCTCGGCTCCCGTGGCCGCGCCGATGATGCGCAGGCGGGTCTTCGGTTCCTCCTTGCGGACCTCCGCGAAGGCGTGCAGGAGGGAGATCAGGTCCTTGGCGGGCTCGATACGGCCGACCCAGATCAGCGTGTCGGGGTCCGCGGTCTCCGGCGACTCGCCCACCTCCGCGAAGTGGGACGCGTCCATGCCGGGGTACACGGTGCGCAGCTTCTCCCGGTCGGCCCCGCATCTCTCCTGCCAGCGGCGGGTGTGCGTGTTGCCGGGGGTGACGAGCGCGGCCTTCCGGTAGATCTCCGAGGCCAGCCTGCCGTGGAAGGCCGCGAGCAGGGACCGTACGGCAGGGGCGCTGTCGTCGGCGCCCGAGGCCAGATAGTGCGCCCGCAGCGGGACCCCGTACTCGGTGACCAGCAGGGGTACGTCGGAGAAGTGGTGGGCGAGCAGTCCGGGGAGCGCCGCCGGGCCGCCGGCCGCGGCATGGCACAGGTCGACCGAGCCGAGGCCGTCGTCCTCGTACCAGTCGAGCGAGAGGGGGCGCAGGGCGCGTTCCAGGTGCGCGGCGACGGTGAGCAGATCCGGGACGCGCGCCTCGCGCGCCGCTCCCAGGGCGCCGGGCGCACGACAGGCGCGCTCCAGGGCGCGTACGGCGACTTCGGAGCGGAGCGCTCCCACCAGCCCGCCCTCGTCGCGGGCGAGTTCGGCGAGCCCGTACAGCGCGTTGCCGAAACGGTCCGCCTCAGTGGTGGACGCGTCCGGTCCGTCCGGCGCGTTTCCCGCGTCGGGCCCGGCACACAGCGCTGCCGCCAACTCGCCGTAGCACTCGGCGAACCGGCGGCGCGTGCGGCGGCCGTATCCCACCCCGTCGTCCTCGGCCGTCCAGAGCGGAGCGGTCCGGACCCGGCCGACCTGCGGCGGCAGCTCGATCCAGCCCTCGTCCTCCTGCCGCTCACTGCGGCTGAGCGCGTATATGTCGAACTCGTGCCCTCCGAGCCCGCGCACGAGCCGGTCGCACCAGAGTCTGGCGTCACCGCTCACATACGGATAGCCACCCTCCGTCAGCAGTCCGATGCGCACGAGCACACCCCCGATCTCCCGTATGGGGAGCCGCCGTTGACCCGGCGGCTCGCAGCGGGACGAACGTATGCGGACATGGCGGTGGTGCGACGGACGGTTGTCCGTCGCACCACCAAAAGGGGTGAACGGTCGTAACTTTCCCGTACGGTTCGCGTTCGGTCGCGCTAAGAGATCACTCCGGCACACATGGTCACGAACAGATGTACGGTCAGGCCGGGGTCAACTCCCGTCGGGCGGTGCGGCGCCGGGCCGCGACCTCCGGGTCCAGAGCGGGTACGGCGGCCAGCAGCTGCCGGGTGTACGGGTCCCGCGGACTGTCGTACACCTCGTCGGCGGGGCCCGACTCGACGATCCGTCCCCGGCGCATCACCGCGACGCGATCGCTGACCTGGCGTACGACGGCGAGGTCATGGGCGACGAACACCAGCGCGAGGCCGAGTTCGCGCTGCAACTCGCCGAGCAGGGCGACCACCTGGGCCTGCGTCGTGACGTCGAGCGCCGAGACCGGCTCGTCGCAGACGATGACGCGCGGCTCGGCGGCCAGCGCCCGCGCGATGCCCACACGTTGGCGCTGGCCGCCGCTGAACTCGTGCGGATAGCGGTCGAAGTGCGCCGGGTCGAGCCCGACACGCTCCAGCAGCTCCCCCACGCGCCCCCGGACACGCCCCTCGTCCCGCTCACCGCGCGCTCGCCACGGGTCGGCTATCGACTCGCCCACGCTGCGGCGGGGGTTGAGGGAGGAGACCGGGTCCTGGAAGACCATCTGCACGGCCGGGCCGGGCCCGGACCGCACGCGCCCCTCGTAGCGCACCTCGCCGGCCGTCGGCTCCAGCAGCCCGACCAGCATCCGCCCGAGCGTCGTCTTGCCGCTGCCGCTCTCGCCGACGATCCCGAGGGTCTCGCCCCGGCGCACGGCCAGCGACACGTCGTCCACGGCCGTGAACGCCCGCTTCCCACGCCCGAACTCGCGCCGCAGGCCCGTGGCCTCCAGTACGGCGGCGACCGGGCCGTGCTCGACGGCGCGCCCGGGCCGCATCACCAGCACGTCGTCGACGCTCTCCGCCGCCACGCCCACGTCGTGCGTGACGAGCAGCAGCCCCATGCCGGTCTCCTCGCGCAACGCGTGCAGCAGGTCGAGGATCTGGGCCTGGACGGTGACGTCCAGCGCGGTCGTCGGCTCGTCGGCGATCAGCAGGTCGGGCTCGCAGGCGAGCGCCATGGCGATCAGCGCGCGCTGACGCATCCCACCGCTGAACTCGTGCGGCCGGGACCGGGACCGCCGTACGGCGTCCGGAATCCCGACCCGGTCCAGTACGTCGACGGCACGCGCGCGTGCGGCCCGCCGGGACGCCTTCGTGTGCACCCGGTACACCTCGGCGATCTGGTCGCCCACCGCGTAGTACGGGTCCAGGGACGACAGCGGGTCCTGGAAGACCATCGCCGCCTTCGCCCCGCGCAGCCCCCGCAGTTCGGCCTCGGAGGCCCGCTGTACGTCGGTTCCGGCGACCCGGATCGTGCCGCCGACCTCCGCTCCCGTACCGCGGTGCAGCCCCAGCAGGGCGGACGCGACCGTGGACTTGCCCGAGCCGGACTCGCCGACCAGGCCCAGGGCGGCGCCCTTCGCGAGCCGGAACGACAGCCCGTCCACGGCCCTCAGGGAGCCGAAGGCGACCGTCAGGTCGTCGACCTCCACGAGAGCCGCTTCAGCCGCGTCCTGCGGGTTTTCCGCCTGAGCCTCAATTGAGGCCTTGTCCAGGCTCATACGAGCACCACCCGTCGATCGGCCACCGCGTACAGCACATCCGCGACGGCATTGGCGATGACCACGAAGAATCCGGTGACCAGGACCACCCCGACGACCACCGGCAGGTCGACGACCTTGACCGCCTCGACGAGTTCGTGTCCGAGTCCGGGCAGTCCGAAGAGCGTCTCGGTCAGCACCGCGCCGCCGAACATCGACCCGAAGTCGGTGGCGTTCAGGGCGATCAGCGGGGCCACCGCACCGCGCAGCGCGTGCCGCCCGATGATGGACCGCTCTCCGACGCCGTATGCGCGGAAGGTGCGTACGTGGTCCTCGGCGAGCGTCTCCAGCATCGACGCCCTGGTCAGACGGGCGTACTTGGCGGATTCGATGAGCGCGAGCGACAGCCAGGGCAGCAGCAGGTTCCAGGCCCACTGCTCGGGGTCGTCGGCGAAGGGCACGTACTGCGGGAAGGGCAGCAGCTCCAGCTGGCCGCAGACGACGATCATCAGGATCAGGCCGATCACGAAGACGGGCGTGGCCGTGCCGGCCAGCGTGAGGCCGGTCAGGATGCGCTCGGTGGGCCGGCCGCGCCGCCACGCCGAGAGCACGCCGGTGCCGACGCCTATGAGCAGCCACAGCACCATCGCGCCGAGCGCGAGCGAGCCGGTGACCGGCAGCTTCGCCAGGATCAGCTCGGTGACCTGCTGGTCGGTCTGGTACGACAGGCCGAGGCAGGGCGCCGAGCAGTGCTGGACGGACGTACCGGTCGAGTAGTCCTGGCCGGCGAAGATGCCCTCCAGGAAGTGCCAGTAGCGCAGGTACAGCGGGTCGTCGAGGCGCAGTTGCTCGGCGACCTGGTGCACCTGGGCGGGGGAACAGCGCGGGCCGCAGGTGATCTGGGCGACGTTGCCGGGGGCGACGTAGAAGACGACGTAGATGATCACCGAGATGGCGAAGGGGGTGACGATCGCGCCGACGACACGGCGTGCGACGAAGCCGCCGAAACCGGAGATGTTCACGCGCCGGCCCCCTTCTCTGACGTGCCCGTGACCTTCTCCGTCGCGGCCCCGGCCTTCTCCGTCGCGACCTTGGCCTCGCGCCTGCGCCCCGTCCCGATACGCAACCGCGAGGCCGCGCGCGGGTCGAGGGCCATGCGTACGCCGTCGCCGAGGACGGTGAGGGCGAGGACGGTCACGAAGAGGGCGCTCGCAGGCAGCAGCAGGTACTGCGGGGCCGCCTGGTACCAGACGTCGGCGGCTGTGATCATCTGCCCCCAGGAGGGCGTCGGCGGCTTCACACCGACCCCGAGGAAGGACAGCGCGGCCTCGACCGTGATGTTCGACGGGACGAGCAGCGCCGCGTACGTGATGACGGGCGCGGCGAGGCCGGGCAGCAGTTCGCGGCGGGCGATCCGCCAGGAACCCCAGCCACTGAGCCGGGCGGCGGCCACATAGTCCAGCTGCTTGAGGGTGAGCGTCTGGGCGCGCACGATCTTCGCGATGCCGCCCCAGGCGATCAGCCCGATGACCAGGGCGACGAGAACGGGCCGCGGGAAGCTGCTGGGCACGATCGCCAGCAGGGCCAGCGACATGATCATGAGCGGCAGGGCGATGATGACATCGGTGAGACGGCTCAACAGTTGATCAACCCATTGACCGCCCAGGGCGGAAGCAATGCCGACCACGACCCCGATCAACACCTGGACGAGGGTCGCCGCGAGCGCGACGCCCAGCGAGACCCGGGCCCCGTAGACGAGCCGGGCGAACAGATCACGCCCCGTCTGCGGTTCGACGCCGAGCCAGTGGTCGCCGCTGATGCCCCCGAAGGAGCCGATCGGGACGCCCCCGCGCGCGGAGTCGATGAGGTCGGGGTGGTAGGTGGTGGGGTCCTGGCCCTCGATGGCGGTGAACAGCGGCGCGGCGAGCGCGACCAGGACGAGCAGCGCGACGACGGCCGCCGCGACGAGGGCGGCGCGCTGCGCACGCAGCCGCCGCCAGAACTGATGGGCCCCCGAGGCCGCCGGGACGGGTGCGACACCCGTCCCGGCACCCTGGGAGGCGAGAAGAACCTCGCTCACGACGTTGCTACTTCACCGCGACCTGGGAGATGTCCAGGACACCCGTCCAGTCGCTGATCACGATGTTCTTGACGTCCTTGCCGTACAGCCGCTTGTAGACGGGGTGGAACAGCGGCACGGTCAGCGCCTGCTCACCGATCTTGCTGTCCAGTGCACCCCATCTCTTGGCGGCAGCGTCAAGATCGGTCAACTTGTTGATCGCGTCAATCTCGGCATTGACTGTCTTGTCATTGAGGAAGCCGGTGTTGAAGTTCGCACCGTCCTTGACGATCTGCCGACCGTCGAAGATCGGGGCCAGGAAGGGACCGCCGGAGGGCCAGTCGGCACCCCAGTGGGCGAGGAAGAACCCGGGCTCCTTGTTCGCGTCGTGGATCGTGTCGGAGTAGTCGTTCTCCTCCAGCCCCTGCAACTTGACCGTGATGCCGGCCTTCTTGAGCGCGTCCTGGACGGCGGTCGCGATCTCCGGGCTGGTCTCGAAGTCCTTGGCGTTGGAATGGGTGAGGGTGACGGTCAGCCCGTTCGGGTAACCGGCCTCCTTCAGCAGTTCCTTGGCCTTCGCCGCGTTCCCGGAGGCACCCGCCGGGAAGTGGTCGTACGGCGTGTACCCGAAGGACTTCTGGTTCGGCAGATAGGTGGTGGCGGCCTCGGCGAGCGACGATCCACCGGCCGCGTTGATGACGCTCGTAGGGTCGATGGCGTACGAGATCGCCTGGCGCACCTTGATGTTGTCGAACGGCTTGATCTTCGGGTTGAACGCTATGTAGTTGGTGTAGCCGAAGTGCCCGGTGCCGACGCGCGCGGCCAGTTCCTTGTCGCCGGTGACCTTGGCGAGTTCGGCCGGGCCGAGGTTGGTGTCCGTGGTGACGGACGCGGCGTCCGCCCCTTGGGACGCCGACAGCCGCTGGTTGATCACCGACGAGTCGAGCCCGGACCGTACGTCGATCTTGTCCGGGTACGCCTTGCGCCCCGCGTCCGTGGCGGCCGACCAGTAGGCGTTGCGCTCCAGGATCAGCCGCTCGCCGTCGCCCTCGTTGCTGACGACCTTGTACGGCCCCGACGAGATCGGGTGCTCCTCGTACTTCGTACCGGTGTCCCCAGAACGGGTGAACTTCCGCTGCGGACTGGGGGCTTGAGGAATCCGGTGAGTGCTACGGTGCGGGTCCCAGTGCATGAGCCCGCGAAGGCACAAGCCCGGCACCCGCCGGTGGACCCGGTTTCACCACGGGCAGCGATCGCACTCGGCGCGGGGTGCAGTCAGCCACCTCTGCTGTTCCGATGGGACAGCTGGACGCGTACGCCGCATCACAGCCAGTGATGCCCGTAGCGCAAGCTCGCCGCCAGCGGCGGCAGGCAGTTGACGGTGTACGTCCACACGGTGGCGTCTCTGCCCGGCCCGCTCCGTCAAAGAGCGAGGCCGGGCGCCGTACGAGCCACATTCTTCAGGTCGCGCGTGGTGAGCGTACGGAAGACGAGCGAGGGGACGTTGCCGCCGCCGGAGGTGTACAGCCGGGCGGGGTCGAAGTCGTCCTGCGGGTTGGAGTTGAGGACGGTGAGCGTGCCGCCCTTCTACGGCTTGGAGTCGCCACTCGCGCCCTTGGCATCGTTGTCTTTCGGCCCGCACGCGGCGGCGCCGGCGGCCAGGACCAGGCTGACGGACACCGCTGCCACGCGGCGCTTTCTGACGGACGGTTGGCGCATCGGAAGACGACCTCTCGAATGATGAGACGGAATGACGAGCAATGAGACGGGAGTGAACACACGTCTGCCCGGGCGTCGGGTCGCATCAGGTCGTCGAGAACCGCCACCGATGACGGAGGTCAGTCGGGGACAGCAAGGGTGAACGTCGCGACACACACGCCGGGGGCGGGTGTCAGCGACAGAGAATGTCTGCCACGCAGAGGGGGGTCACGCCGATCAGCGCCAGCTCGATGGCTGCGCGTTCGACAACATGACTAGACCACATGCGCAAAAATATGAACGAACTTTCCACCCATGTCAACGTGACCCCTGAGACAGGGGTCAACTCCCGGGATACGGCCAGGGATTGGCCCGGCAGTGGATCCCGTCGTGGTCGAGGAACTTGGTCTGCTGCTGCATGACCGGCGCCAGCTCGCCGTCCTTGTCGCAGGTCACATGCCCGTAGCCCAGCCGGTGGCCGACCTCGTGGTTGATCAACATCTGCCGGTACGGGTAGATCTTGTCGCCGTAGGTCTCGGACCCCTGCGCCCACCTGTAGGCGTTGATCATCACGCGGTCGGTGGCGGCCGAGTCGCACGACACGTTGTCCTCGGTGGTGTCGAGCCCGGACTTGGCGCACCAGAAGGCGGTAGTGCCGGGGCTCGCCAGCGTGATCACGAAGTCGGGCTTGCCGGAGGAGATCCGCTCGAACGTACGGCCGCCGCTGTGGGCCCAGCTGCGGTTGTCGTTGAGCGTCTTCTGCACGGCCTGCGCGAACAGTGTGCCGTCGAGGCCCAGCCCCTGCTCGACGTCCACGCGGTAGGTGTACTTCCGCCCGGCCCCGGGCGCCTTGGCGAACCCGCGGATCGCGTCGAACTTCCCCGAGCCCTTGAGCTTCGCCCCGAGCGCGTACGTCTTGGCCATCTTCTGGTCGTACGTCAGTGTCGTCACCGCGGCCGGCGCGTCGGACGCGGAGGGGAGATTGTCGCCGCCCGCCGCGGAGTCCTCGGAGCCCCGTACGTCCTGGCCCGAGCCGTTCGCGGTCTGGGTGCGCACGCCGCCGTCGTCCTGACCGTTGGTGACCTGACCGGCCACGACGACCGCCAGCACGGTGGTGACGGCAGCAGCCGCGATCCCGGCGAACGCCCGCCCCTTGCCGCCGCCCTTGCCCTTGACCGGCTCGGCGGGCGGGACGTACCCATTGTCGGCCTCGGACTCCCAGGTGGTGACGTCCGCGTAGGGATCGCCGGGGTGCCGGGTCCGGGCGCGCGGCGCGAAGAGGTCGACGTCCTCGGCGCCGGACGTACTGGCTCCGTCGAAGGCATCGACGTACGCCTGCCGGGGTCCCCGCGCGTTCGGGGGCGCGGAACGCTGACCCGGTATGGCCGGCCCTGTGCCGTTCCGCGCGCCCAACTCGCCCCAGCCGCCGCCGGTTTCCCGCTGCTCGGGGTGGCCGCCTCCCCGGATGCGGGGAAAGCCGTGAGCAGGGGTTCCGTCCGGGAAACGCGGTGTCCCGCGCGCGGGGGTGCCGTCGGGCAGGCGCGGGAAGCCATGAGCGGGCGTACCGTCAGGAAACCTCTGAGGCAGGCCCTGTTGAGGCTGTTGCCGCTGCTGGGATTGCGGGTTCTGCTGAGACTGCGGGCCCTGCTGAGATTGCGGGCCCTGCTGAGGTCGCTGCCCTTGTCGAGGCTGCTGCCCCTGTTGAACCACAGGGATGTTCGCGGTGTCGCCCTTACTGGCGCTGCCGCCGGTTCGGCCGCGGCGGCTGTGACGTCCCACCTCGCGTCTCAGCTCCCCGCGTTCGCGGCGCCGGCCCGGCTGCCGACGGTCCTCGCTGCCACAGTACCGGTATCCGCTGTCAACTCACCTGTGCCCCCGAGCAGTTCACGGAACGCCGATGCCACCGTGTCCGGATACTCCATCATCGCCACATGTCCGGCGTCGGGCAGCGAGAGCAGCCGGGAGTCACGGAAGGCGCGTGCCGCGCGCTGGGCCATGCGGTAGGAAACGAGCTGGTCCCGGCCGCCGTAGACGAGGAGCGTCGGCGCGAGCACGCGCTCGGCCTGGCGCCACAGGCTGTGCTGGCCGCCGAGCGTGTAGGCGTTCACGATGCCTCGCGAGGAACGCGTCATCGCGTCCCAGAAGTACGGCAGTTGCAGCCGTCGTTCCATCTCTTCGACCGCGTGGCGGAATCCCTCAGGTGTCACCTGCTCAGGATCCCCGTAACAGAGCGCCGTGACGCCGCGGACGCGCTGCTCGGCGCTCCACTGTGCGGTCATCCGGGTGAACAGGCGGGCCACGCCGGGCAGGGCGAGCAGCGCGGTCGGCACCGCGGTGCGCTGCACACGGACCTCCGGCAGCGCGGGCGAGACGAGCGTGAGCGTCCGGACGAGGTCGGGCCGCACCGCCGCGACGCGCGTCGACACGGCGCCGCCCATCGAGTTCCCGAAGAGGTGCACGGGCCCACGCCCGGAGGCGTCGAGGTAGCGGATGACGGCACGCGCGTGCCCGGTGATCGAGTAGTCGCCGTCGTCCGGTGGCGGGGAGTCGCCGAAGCCCGGCAGGTCGATCGCCTCGCTGTCGACGATCTCCTCGTGCAGCTGCATGAGCGCCGACCAGTTCTGCGAGGAACCGCCCAGGCCATGGACGTACAGCGCGGGAGGCAGTCCCACGCGCGCGGGTGGCCGCGACCGCACGGTCAGAGTGATCCCCGGCAGACCCACCGAGCGCAGTCGCTCACCCTCGGCGACCCTGACGGGCGCCACCTTCGGCAGCACATTGGTGGCCGGCACGTACGGCCGCTCGGTCGAAGACATACGGCAATGTTACGAGACGATCACGCAGTGGTTCGTGTGTTCGGCGTCACAGGCGGGCCGCCCGGCCGTGCGGCACCTCGGCCACCTGGCGTCCCGCCCCCGCGTCTCCTAGCCTCGTAAGCAGGGCACCCGTAGTGAAGCCGTACCCCACGGGAAGGGGGCCCAGCATGGCCGTCGATCCGACCGACCCCGAGGCCTTCGAGGAGATCGAGGGTTTCGAGGAAGAGGAAAGCGAAGAAGACGAGCAGGACGACGCCCCGCTGACCGGTGAGAACACCGACCGCGCCAATGAGGCCGACCTCGCGGAACAGGCCCGCGTGGTGAAACTGGACGAGGACGAGTACCGATAGCCGCCATCACCGCTCGGCACTCGGCTACTCCGTGCCCGGCACAGGAATTATTGCTATTTGAGCAAATAGCCCGGAACATCCAGTCCCTCGGTCGAGGAATTTCTGCTCTCGCACCGCGCACACCAGGGTTACCGAAAAGTACGATGGCCGCGCGGCGCACACCGCATGTGGACGAAATTGGGAGGCGGCGTGACAGCCATCGAGCAAACTGAGGCGGCACGCCCGCGGGGCACGCGGTTGCCGCGTCGCGCCCGACGGAACCAGCTGCTGGGCGCCGCCCAGGAAGTGTTCGTGGCGCAGGGCTACCACTCCGCCGCGATGGACGACATCGCCGAACGGGCCGGCGTCAGCAAGCCGGTGCTCTACCAGCACTTCCCGGGCAAGCTCGACCTCTACCTCGCGCTGCTGGACCAGCACTGCGAGTCCCTGATCGAGTCGGTCCGTACGGCTCTGGCGTCGACCTCCGACAACAAGCAGCGCGTACGGGCGACGATGGACGCGTACTTCGCCTATGTAGAGGACGACGGCGGCGCCTTCCGGCTGGTCTTCGAGTCGGACCTGACGAACGAGCCCGCCGTGCGCGAGCGCGTCGACAAGGTGACGAACGAGTGCGCGGAGGCGATCTGCGAGGTCATCGCCGAGGACACCGGTCTCTCGCGCTCGGAGTCGATGCTGCTCGCCTCCGGTCTGGGCGGCCTCTCCCAGGTGGTGGCGCGGTCCTGGCTGCACAGCGACCGCAGTGTTCCGCGTGATCAGGCGGTCCAGCTGCTGGCCTCGCTGGCCTGGCGCGGCATCGCCGGTTTCCCGCTGCACGGCACCGAGCACCACTGACCGCCCGTTTGTTCCCACCGGCTGTTCGCTCCTGGCGTTCCCGGGCGGAACATGTACGTCCCCTCACCGGGCTAATGTGTGCTGGGTACGGCGCGGATGGCCGCGCACTTCACTGACCGTCGGAGGGACATAGCCGTGGAGGTCAAGATCGGCGTGCAGCACGCGCCCCGCGAGATCGTTCTGGAGAGCGGTCAGAGCGCCGAGGAGGTCGAGCAGGCGGTGGCCGAGGCACTGTCCGGCAAGTCGGCGCTGCTGAGCCTCGTGGACGACCACGGCCGCAAGGTCCTGGTACCGGCCGACCGTCTCGCGTACGTCGAGCTGGGCGAGCCGACGGCCCGCAAGGTGGGCTTCAGCGCACTGTAGGGCACGTATCGACATGCATGTGGGTGGGGCCCGGCGGTTTCGAACCGCCGGGCCCCTCTCATGTCCGCACCCATGCGATCCGTTGGTCCGTATTCACAGGTTGACCACACGTCACCCTTACAAGTGGGTTGCTCTGAGCAGGTCACGGGTATGACGGGCTGTGAACGTCACGCGCAGGCAGGCTGTGGGAGGGACCCCGACATGTTCTTGGAAGCGCTCGGCTCCGCGATCCTCGGCCTCGCCCTGGCATGGGCGGCGGCCTACCGCCTGCCCGACCGTCTCCCGGCCCGCCCCCTGGTCCTGTCGACCGGCGTGGCCGGAGCCCTCTTCGGCGCCTTCATCACCCACAGCGCACTGAGCGCCGGCCACTTCCTGCTGATCCTGCTGGGCGCAACAGCGGTCTCGGCCGCCTCGGTCTCCCTGCTCCTGCGCCCTAAGGCCAGACTCCGCCGATCATCGGCGACGGCGTAGCCGAGCCGACAGGGGCGCGGGGAACTGCGCGCCCAGCCACAACGGACCCGCAGATGACGGCGAACCCCAGCAGAGCGACTACGCGGCCAACCCCAACGCAGCCATCCGCTTGGTGTGCGCCTCAGTGATCCGCGAGAACATCCGCCCGACCTCGGCAAGGTCGAACCCGTCCGCGACGCCACCCACGAGCATCGTGGACAACGCGTCCCGGTCGGCGACAACCCGCTGCGACTGCGACAACGCCTCCCCCATCAGCCGCCGCGCCCACAGCGCGAGCCGCCCACCCACGCGCGGGTCCGCGTCGATCGCCGCGCGCACCTTCTCGACGGCGAAGCTCGCGTGCCCGGTGTCGTCGAGGACCGCGAGCACCAGCCGGCGGGTGTTCGCGTCGAGGCGGGCCGCGACCTCGCGGTAGAAGTCGCTGGCGATCGAGTCACCGACGTACGCCTTGACGAGGCCCTCCAGCCAGTCCGAGGGCGCCGTCTGCTTGTGGAAGCCGTCGAGCGCGGCGACGAACGGCTCCATCGCCTGGGTCGCGTCGGCGCCGATCTCCGTGAGCCGGTCCCTGATCTGCTCGAAGTGGTGGAACTCCGCCGACGCCATCTTGGCCAGTTCCGACTTGTCGACGAGGGTCGGCGCCAGCTTGGCGTCCTCGGCGAGCCGCTCGAACGCGGCCAGCTCGCCGTACGCGAGCGCGCCGAGCAGGTCGACGACCGCGGCGCGGTACTGCGGGTCGGTGGCGGCCTGCGCCCAGTCCTGGGCGGCGATTCCGGTGAGTGCGGGAGCGGCTTCGGCCGCGGTTTCTGCGGGGGTTTCGGAGGTACCGGAGGCGTTGTCAGGCGTCGTCATGAAGCGCACAATAGCCCGCCTGCCGCAAGGCGGAAGTCCCTGCTCAATCAGTGTGACGACCACTACGTGACCGAATCGGCCATCGCATGTGCGCGATTCCGGGGTATGGTGGTAATGCGCTCGTTGAGTTGAAAGACGTATCTCGACGGGCCACACGAATGAGGATGCCCGGTCGGTGGCCCGATCGGCTCCGACCCGACAGCTCTCCTCGTCCGTACGGCACGATGCGTACGGAATTCGGAGGGACCCTCAGCGGTACGAGCGCTCGAGCGTCGGCAGTGGTCCCGTGCCACTCGGCCCGCCCGTGAGGCGGCCGAAGTTTCCGGCACGGTCCCGACACGACCCCCGCGCTCGCCTCGCACCGCGTACACAGAAGAGGCATTGCCCTGACTACGACTTTCCGGGATCTCGGAATCCTTCCCGAGACCGCCGAGGCGCTTGAAGCCGTCGGCATCATCACCCCCTTTCCCATCCAGGAGATGACCCTCCCCGTCGCCCTCACCGGCACGGACGTCATCGGCCAGGCCAAGACCGGCACCGGCAAGACGCTCGGCTTCGGGCTCCCGCTCCTCGAGCGCGTGACCGTCCCCGCCGACGTCGAGGCCGGGCGCGCCCAGCCCGAGCAGCTCACCGAGGCCCCGCAGGCACTCGTCGTCGTCCCGACGCGCGAGCTGTGCCAGCAGGTCACGAACGACCTGCTCACGGCCGGCAAGGTCCGTAACGTGCGCGTTCTCGCCATCTACGGCGGCCGGGCGTACGAGCCGCAGGTCGAGGCCCTCAAGAAGGGCGTCGACGTCGTCGTCGGCACCCCGGGCCGGCTGCTCGACCTCGCGGGCCAGAAGAAGCTGAACCTGAAGCACGTCCGCGCGCTCGTCCTCGACGAGGCCGACGAGATGCTCGACCTGGGCTTCCTGCCCGACGTCGAGAAGATCATGAACATGCTGCCGCCCCGCCGTCAGACGATGCTGTTCTCGGCGACCATGCCGGGCGCGGTCATCGGTCTCGCGCGCCGCTACATGTCGCAGCCCACGCACATCCGCGCCGCCGCGCCGGACGACGAGGGCAAGACGGTCGCGAACACCGCGCAGTACGTCTACCGCGCGCACAACATGGACAAGCCCGAGCTGGTCGCACGCATACTGCAGGCCGAGGGCCGGGGACTGGCCATGGTCTTCTGCCGTACGAAGCGCACGGCGGCCGACCTCGCCGACCAGCTCGCGCAGCGCGGCTTCGCCTCCGGCGCCGTCCACGGCGACCTCGGCCAGGGCGCCCGTGAGCAGGCGCTGCGCGCCTTCCGCAACGGCAAGGTCGACGTCCTCGTCTGCACGGACGTGGCCGCGCGCGGAATCGACGTCGAGGGCGTCACGCACGTCATCAACTACCAGTCTCCCGAAGAGGAGAAGACGTACCTGCACCGCATCGGCCGTACGGGCCGTGCGGGCGCCAAGGGCATCGCGATCACGCTGGTCGACTGGGACGACATCCCGCGCTGGCAGCTGATCAACAAGGCGCTGGAGCTGAACTTCAACAACCCGCCGGAGACGTACTCCACGTCGCCGCACCTGTTCGAGGAACTGAGCATCCCGGCCGGCACCAAGGGTGTCCTGCCGCGCTCGGAGCGGACGCGCGCCGGCCTCAACGCCGAGGAGGTCGAAGACCTCGGCGAGACGGGCGGACGCGGTGGCCCGCGCGGTCGCGGCGGCCGTTCGTCCGGCCACTCCTCCGGCCCGGCCGCTGCTTCCGCCCCGGCTGCGGAGCGCGAGCGCCCGGCACGTACGCCGCGCAGTCGCCGCCGTACGCGTGGCGGTGCCGCCGCGGACGCGCCGACGACTCCGGTGGCGTCGAGCACCCCGGCCGGCGAGGCGCTCGCCTCGTCCGAGCAGCCCACCGAGCGCCGTACGCCGCGCCGCCGTCGCCGTACCCGCGGTGCCGCGGCGGAGCCGGTGGCGGCCCCCACGACGACGTTCGTCGAGCCGTCGGCCGAGGCCGCGGTCGCGACGGCGGAGGGCACGGCCCCCGAGGCGTCGGAGCAGCCGCGCCGCCGCCGCACCCGCAGGTCGACGGAGCCCACCCCGACCGAGGCCGTCGTCGCCGAAGCCCCCGAGGCGGAAGCACCGGAGGAGCAGCCGCGTCGCCGCCGCACCCGTAAGACGGCGGAGTCGGTCGTCGACACCGTCGAGGCCACGACGGCACCGGCTGCGGAAGCCGCCGTGGACACCGCCGAGGGCGTCGAGGCCAAGCCGCGCCGCCGGACCGCCCGCAAGGCCGCCGAGCCCGTCGTGGTCGAGGTCGCCCCGGAGACTCCCGAGGCCGAGGTCACGAAGCCCCGCCGGACCCGCAAGGCGGCGGTCGCCGCCGTGGACACGGCCGAGGCGACCGAGACCAAGCCGCGCCGGACGACCGCCCGCAAGGCGACCGCCCCGGCCGCCGAGGCTGCCCTCGACACCGCCGAGGCGGTCGAGGCGAAGCCGCGCCGCCGGACCCGCAAGGCCGCCGAACCGGCGGTCGTGGTGGAGACCGCCGAGATCCCGGCCCAGCCGGCCTCGGAGCCGAAGCGCCGTGCAACACGTAAGGCGACGGCACCGGCCGCGGAGGCCGCCGTGGACACCGCGGAGGGCGTCGAGGCCAAGCCGCGCCGCCGTACGACCCGCAAGACCGCCGAGGCGGCTCCGGTCGTCGCGGAGCCGGAGGCCACGGAGCCGAAGCCGCGCCGTACCCGCAAGGCGACGGCCACGAAGGTCACGGTCGACACCGCTGAGGCCCAGCCGACCGCGACCGTCCCGGCTGCGGAAGCCGCCGTCGACACCGCCGAAGCCAAGCCCCGCCGTCGTACGGCACGCAAGGCCGTCGAGGTGGTCGTCGCGGACATCCCGGCCCAGGCCGCGGACGAGGTCAAGCCGCGCCGTCGCACCCGCAAGGCCGCCGAGCCGGTGGTCGTGACGGAGACGGCACCGGAGGCCGCCGAGGTAAAGCCGCCCAGGCGCCGCGCCACCCGCAAGGCGACCACGGACACCGTGGAAGCCTGACCCCCAGCCACACCCCGACGGCCCGGCCCACCTCCCCAGGTGGACCGGGCCGTCGGCGTCCCCGGGGTCCGGACACTTCTCGCCCCCGCCGCCCTTACCCGTCCCATCCCTGGGGGCTGCCGCCCCCAGCCCCCCCTTCGCGCTGAACGCGCTCGTCCTCAAACGCCGGACGGGCTGAGATACCCAGCCCCCCGACGGCGCCACCCTCGCGGTGCAGA
>NZ_JBSFMT010000075.1:0-33835 GCF_053599695.1 Streptomyces sp. NPDC000878
CGCCCTGCTGCGCACCGGCGGGGCGGGCGCCGACGACCTCGCCGCCGCCATCGAGGGCACCAGCGGGCTCCTGGAGCGGCTCAAGGCCGCGAGGGCCCCGGCCCCCCTCACGTCCGCCCCACGGGTCACTCCTCCAGCAGAGCCGTCTGCACCTGAGTGGTTCGCCTGCGCGAGATCCACAGACCCCGTCCCGGCGGGAACTCGCGGGGCTTCACATCGCCGAACAGGATGCCTTCCGACGGCGGGCAGGACAGCAGCACGCTCGGGGTGTTGGTCTCGATCAGGCGCCGCAGCAGCGGGTCGCTCATCGCGCGGCCCGCGCCGCCCGCCGACCGGGCGACGATCAGATGCAGGCCCATCTCCGCGCCCTGGGCGAGGTGTTCGAGGATCGGGTCGAACGGAGTGGTGCCGTAGGTGTTGCCGCTGACCAGGTCGTAGTCGTCGACGAGGAGGAAGACCTGCGGCCCGTTCCACCAGTCGCGCTCGCGCATCCGCTCGGGCGTGATCTCGGGGCCCGGGATACGGGGCCGCATGGAGGCAGCCGCCGCGGCGGTCATCTCGCGGACCGCGTCGAGGGACACCGCGTAACTGAGGCGGTACTCCTCCGGAACCGCGTCGTAGAGCTCGCGGCGCAGGTCGACCATGGCGAACAGGGCCTCGTCGCTGGTGTGGTGCCGGACGATCGACCGGGCGATGTGCCGCAGCAGGTTGGTCTTGCCGCTCTCCGTGTCACCGACCACGATCAGGTGCGGGTGGGTGTCGAAGTCGTGCCAGAACGGGGCGAGTTCGTTCTCCTCGACACCGAGCGGCACCCGGATGCCCTCGCCGGGCGGCAGCTCGCGCACCGAGATCGTCGTCGGCAGCATCCGTACGGCCGGGGCCGCCGGACCGTCCCATGCCTCGCGTACGGCGGTGACCAGGGCCTGGGTGCCCTCGGTGAGGTCGGCGGGGGTGCCGCTGCCGTCGATGCGGGGCAGCGCGGTGAGGAAGTGGTGGTTGTCCTCGGTGAGGCCGCGGCCCGCGACCCGGGGCACCTCCTGGGCCTTGCGCATGCCGACGATCGAGTCGACCACGTCGCCGAGGCGCAGCTCGAACTTGCTGGCGATCTGGTCGCGCAGCGCGGGCTGGATGTCCGCCCAGCGGGGGGACGCGACCATGAGGTGGATGCCGTAATTCAGGCCGCGGGCGGCGAGTTGGATGACGGTCTGGCTCAGGTCGTAGAAGTCCTGGCGCAGGATGGACCAGCCGTCGATGACCAGGAACACATCGCCGTGGGGGTCGTCGGGGAAGTCCCCGGCGGCGCGCCGGCGGCGGTAGGTGGCCATGGAGTCGATGCCGGCGGCGGCGAACGCCGGTTCCCTGCGCGCCAGTAGCGAGGTGATCTCGCCGATCGTACGGTTGATGCGCTCCACGTCGACGCGTCCGGTGACGGAGCCGACGTGCGGCAGTCCGGTGAGTGCGGTGAGGCTGCCGCCGCCGAAGTCCAGGCAGTAGAACTGCACTTCGCGCGGGGTGTGGGTGACGGCGAGCGCGGTGATCAGGGTGCGCAGCAGGGTGCTCTTGCCGCTCTGCGGTCCGCCCGCGATGCCGACATGGCCGCCGGCGCCGCTCAGGTCGGCGAGGAGCGGGTCGCGGCGCTGCTCGAAGGGGCGGTCGACGACGCCCACGGGGACCTTCAGGCCGCCGCCGTTCGGACGGGCAGCGCGGTAGTTGTCGTACGGCGTGGGCATCAAGTCCGCTTGTACGGCGAGGAGTTCGTCGACGCTGGGCGGTACGGACAGCGGGGGCAGCCAGATGCGGTGGGCGGGCCGGGTGCCCGGCAGGTCGCGCAGCCGGCCGACGGCGACCTGGAGCAGGCTCTCGGTCTCCTCGTCGGGCTGCGGCGGGGCCGGGACCTGCGGGACCGCCGGGGCGGGCAGGGCGGGCAGGACGTACCCGGCGTCGTAGCGCACGACGGCCCCGGTGCCGACGGCGACCTGTGCCGACTGGCGCTTGGCGCGGTAGGGCCCGGAGACGTAGGCGGCCTTGAACCGGGTGAGGGTGGCCTGGTCGCTCTTGAGATAGCCGTTGCCCGGGGCGGAGGGCAGCTGGTGGGCGTCGGGCACGCCGAGGACGCCCCGGCTCTCCATGGCGGAGAAGGTGCGCAGACCGATCCGGTAGGAGAGATGGGATTCGAGTTGGTGCACGCGGCCCTCGTCCAGGCGCTGGGAGGCCAGCAGGAGATGGACGCCGAGCGAGCGGCCGAGGCGGCCGATCATCACGAAAAGGTCGATGAAGTCCCGGTGGGCGGCGAGCAGTTCGCTGAACTCGTCGACGACCACCAGGAGGGAGGGCAGCGGGTCGAGGGGGGCGCCGGACAGGCGGGCCCGCTCGTATTCGAGGAGGGAGCTGTAGTTGCCGGCGGAGCGCAACAGCTCCTGGCGGCGGATCAGTTCACCGTGCACGGCGTCGCGCATACGGGTGACCAGGGCGGCCTCGTCGGCGAGGTTGGTGATCACCGCGGAGGTGTGCGGGAGTTGCTCAAGGCCGAGGAAGGTGGCGCCGCCCTTGAAGTCCACCAGGACCAGGTTGAGCACCTCGGACGCATGGGTCAGCGCCAGGGCGGAGACGAGGGTGCGCAGCAGTTCGCTCTTGCCGGAGCCGGTGGCGCCGATGAGCATGCCGTGCGGCCCCATGCCGTTCTGCGCGGACTCCTTGATGTCGAGTTCCACGGGCGAACCGTCCGCGGCGATGCCCACCGGCACCCGCAGATGGTCGCTCTCACCCGGGGCGCGGCGCTCCCACAGCCGGGGGATGTCGTAGGTGTGCAGGTCGGGGATGCCGAGCAGGGCGGTGAGGTCGAAGTCGGTGGTGAGCGGCTCGGTGATCTCGGCGGCCACACTCATCCGGTACGGGGCGAGCAGCCGGGCCAGGGCACGGGCGCGGACCGTGCTGAGGGCGTCGGGACGGCCCAGCGGCGAGGTGGTCTCGCGGCCGTTGCGGTCCTGGCCGACCATCCTGAGCAGGTCGGCGGTCACGTCGAGGCCGAGGATGTGCGGCCCGCTCTCCCAGGGCAGGCAGCCGCTGACGTCGATGACCACACAGTTGCGGTAACCGCCCCCGGCGAGACGGGAGTTGGCGGACACCTCGGCCCGGTCGAGCAGGACGACGGTGAACGGCTCCTCCATCGCGGGGGCGGCCTGGGGATCGAAGCGGGAGCGGGTCGTGAAGTCCTCGCCGAGGAGCTCCTCCAGCTCCGCCGTGGAACGCGCGATGAGCCGCCGCTGTCCCGCCCCGTCCAGCGTGGTGGCGTGCAGGGCGTGCGGCAGCCACTTGGCCCACTCCCAGTGGGCGAGTTCGGCGTCGCCCGCGCAGATCGCGATCCGCAGTTCCTCGGGTGCGTGGAAGACGGCGAGCTGCCCGAGGGCGGCCCGGACCATGGCGCGGGCGGCGTCCGTGTCGCCGCGCAGCCGCACCCGCTCGTAGCCCCGCAGATGGACGGCGATGGGCTGGTCGGCGACCGAGGTGTAGGCGCGGATGAAGCGGCGCAGGGCGTGCGCGGCAAGCGGTTCGAGATCCTCGACGGGCTTGGTCTGCATCGGCGCCAGACGCAGCCCGAGCCGCTGTTCGCCGACCGCGAGCCGGACCTCCCCGAAGTCCCCGTGCCCGGCCCGGCGTTCCCACAGCCGCGTGGTGCGCACCACGGACCACAGGGCGGCGGGGTCGGGGTTGCGCCAGGCGTGCACGTCACGCTGGCGTACGACGACCTCCCTGACCCGGCGCCGGTTCTGCGACAGGTACCGCAGATAGTCCCGGCGGTCGCCGCTGACGCGCTGCTTGCGTTCGCTCGCGGCCTTCACGAGCTGACCGACGAGCATCGCCGCGGTGGAGACCACGAGGATGCCGCCCATCACGTACATGTAGAGGCTGTTGCCGCCGCTCCCGGCGCCGCCGGGGCGGGCGAAGAGCAGCACCATGCCGAGGGACATGACGGCCATCGGCAGATAGGTGAACAGGGCGGACAGACCGCTCTGCCGCTCGGGCAGCACGGGCGGTTCCTGGAGCTCCAGTTGGCCGGCCGGTGCCTCGGGCCCGGGTCGGCGTGGCGGTCGGCGGAACAGTAGGAGACTCACGCGGGTCCTCCCGGCGCACGTAGGGAACTCCCCGCAGTCTCCGGTGAGTCGGCACCTCTCCGACCTGCTTCCTGGCCGCACCTCTCCCTTTCAGACCCCGACAAGGGACCGATGGTGCACGGCAGTCCGCCGGCCCTCGGGAAACCGGGGCGGCCGTTGCTAGCTTCGCCGGAGTCAGGGGACTTGGACCTGCGAGAGACGGAAGGGTCGCGTGAGCACCGTGAGTACAGCCAACGCCAACGCCAGTGTCATCGTCGCCGAACTCACTCGGCTCGTGGTGCACGCCCCCGAGCGCGTCATCGACATCGCCGTGCCCTCCGACGCCCCGCTCGCCGACCTCATGCCGGCCCTCGTGAGCCATGCGGCACCCGAGGGGACGAACCTCGACGAGAGCGGTCTCGAACACGGCGGCTGGGTGCTGCAACGGCTCGGCTCGCCCGCCCTCGACGAGGACTCGACCCCGGCCGAACTCGGCCTGCGCGACGGGGAGACCGTCCACCTCAGGCCGCGCGCCGAGCAGCTCCCGCCCGTCCACTTCGACGACCTCATCGACGGCGTCTCCACCGGCATGGGGGAGCGGGCCGACCAGTGGCGGCCCGAGTTCACCCGCCGGCTGCTCCTCGGCCTCGCCGCCGCCGCGCTCGTCGCCGGGTTCGCCGTCCTCACCGGACTGCACGCCCCCGGCGTCCAGTCGGCAGTCGCCCTGGGCATGGGCGTCCTGCTGCTGCTCGGCGCGTTCGCCGCCTCCCGGGCCATGGGGGACGCGGTCGCCGGGACCGTGCTCGGCCTGCTGACCGTGCCGTTCCTCGGGCTCGCGGGCTGGCTGGTGCCGACCGGACCCGAAGGCCCCGAACTCCTCGGCGCGCGGCTGCTCGCCGCCACCACCGCGGGGGCCGGCGGCGCGGTGCTCGCGGTGGCCGCGTCCGCCGCGTCGGCCGCCCTCTTCGCCGCCGTGGTGCTCGTCTGCCTGCTCGGTGCCGCCGCCGGTGTCATCGGCCTGAGCGCGGGACTCGGCCCGGCCGAGAGCGCGGGGTCGCTCGCCGCGCTGACCGCGCTGCTCGGCACCTTCATCCCGGTCATCTCCTTCCGGCTGTCCGGGCTCAGACTGCCGCCGCTGCCGACCAACGCGGTCCAGCTCCAGGAGGCCATCGACCCGCTGCCCGCCCGCGCGATCCTGACCCGCACCGCCGTCGCCGACCGCTACATGACCGCCCTGTACGCGGCCGTCGGCCTCGTCTGCGCCGCATGTCTCACCGCGCTCTCGACGGGCACCGGCTGGCAGCCGTACGCCCTCGGCGGGGTGCTCAGCCTGCTGCTGGTCCTGCACGGCCGTGGCATGACCAGTGCCCGGCAGCACCTCGCGGTCGTCCTGCCCGGGTGCTACGGCGCCCTGCTGCTGCCGGTCGTCGGCGTCTGGCAGGACGGGGCCGCCGCCCGGGGCATCGCGCTCGCGATCGCCGCCGCGGCCTGTGCCGGCCTCGTCATCGCGGCCTGGCACGTGCCGGGCAGACGGTTCATCCCGTACTGGGGCCGGGCCGCCGACCTGCTCCACTCCCTCGCGGCGATCGCCCTGCTCCCCCTGGTCCTGATCGACCTCGGTGTGCTCCCCGCGCTCCGCGAGATGTGGAGCTAGCCGCCATGCAGTCACGACGCGACCAGGTCCAGGCGTACTCGTTCACCGTCGGCCGGCTCACCTCCAGCATGCTCGCCGCCGACCCCGACGCCCTGGACACCCCGATGAGCCGTACCCGACGGGGCACCGTCGTCGGCTTCTTCGTCGGCGCGCTGCTCTGTGTGGGCTTCATGGTGTTCGGGCTGCTCTTCCCGCGCGACTCCGACGGCTGGCAGCAGCCCGGGGTGCTGATCATGGAGAAGGAGACGGGGGCGCGCTATCTGTACGGCGACGGCATGCTGCGCCCCGTCGTCAACTACACCTCGGCCAAGCTCGTCACCGGCAAGGACGGCAAGGTCCAGCAGGTCTCCCGCGCCACCCTCGCCGACGTACCCCGAGGCACGCCCATCGGCATCCCCGGCGCCCCCGACTCCCTGCCGGCCGCCGGTCAACTCACCGGTTCCGCCTGGCAGGTGTGCGCCACCTCGCGCGCCGCCGCCGACGGCACCCGCGAACCGGTCACCACGCTCGGCGTCGGCACCGCACCCTCCGGCGCGTGGGAACTCGCCGTGGACGAGGCCCTGTTGGTCACCGCCCGCGAGGACGGGCACAGCACCGCCTACCTCCTGTGGCATGGCAGCCGACTGCGCCTGGACACCGCTCGCGGAGCCCTCCAGTCCCTCGGCTACGGCACCACCGAACCGCTCACCGTCGGCGACGCCTTCCTCGCCGCGATCCCGGCCGGGCCCGACCTGACCCCGCCCGAGGTACCGGGACGCGGCACGAAGGGCCCCACGCTCGCCGGTGAACAGCGCCGCGTCGGCCAGTACTTCGTCGTCCGCACCCCGGGCGCCGCCGAGCAGTACTACCTGCTCGACCGTGCGGGCCTGGTCCCGCTGACCCTCACCGAACTCCAACTCCTGCGCGGTGACCCGCGGACCCGCGCGCAGGCCTACGCGGGCCAGGAGGCGACCGCCGTCGTGCTCCAACCGGACGAGGTCGCCCAGCACTTGGCGGCGAACAGCGAGGTGGCGCAGGTCGCCACGGCCACGGACACGCTCCCCGCCCGGCCGCCGAAGGCCCTCGCGCCACGGGCCGGAACCGTGCCGTGCCTGACGGTGACCCCGGCCGGGGCCACGCCCCGGCAGACGTTCGTCCGGGTAGCGGCCACGTACGCGACCGGCGGTCCTGTGGTGTCCCGCGAGGGAGTCGCACCCGGCTGCCCCGCTCCCGACCTGATCGCCGTCCGCCCGGGCAGCGGCGTGCTGGCGATGCCGACGGCCGCCGGAGCCGGCACCAGCGGCGCCCGGTACCTGGTCACCGACGACGGCATCAAATACCCGCTCTCCGCCCCGGCGGCGGCCGGACAACTGTCCTACGCCGACACCGACGTCGTACGGCTGCCGCCCGCGCTGCTCCGGCTGCTGCCGACGGGCCCCGTGCTCGACCCGGAGCGGGCCGCCCGCCCCGCCCTGTCGGGACCGGCCCCGGCCACCCCCGACCCGGAGTGCGGCGGCGCGGAGCAGCGGACACGACCCACCACTTCATGACACCGGGCAGCCGGAGAGCGGCTCCGTCCCCGGTCCACGACAACCGAAAGGCAGGAGTGCGATGAGCACACCGACCCCCTCGGGGCAGAACACCAAGGTCACCGACCACGCCCATGCGGTCGCCGCCAACGCGATCGACCAGGCTGTCGCCAACTGCAAGAACATCCGCACGGGCGTGGACAACGCCCGCAGCACCCTCGCCGGCGGCTGGACCGGAAACGCCAGCAACACCTTCGGCGGCGCCATCGACGCGTGGATCACCAAGCTCGACCAGCTGACTTCGATGATGGAGAGCATGTCCAACGCGCTCTCCGGAACGAAGAACGCCACGGGCAACCAGGAGGACTTCGCGGTCCGCTCGGCGGCCGGGTTCCTGAGCCGCGTCAACCCGTAGCCCTTGGTCCTTTTCCTCCGGACGACCCGTACCCGACAAAGACAACACCCGTACCCGATAACCCGTACCCGATAAGGACAAGGGGAGAAGCGTGCCCGATTTCAGTATGAATTACGGCGCCTCAGGGACCGCGAGCGAATACCTGGAGCAGATGACCGTGCAGGTCGCGAACCAGGTCGAGATGGTCAACACGACGGTGCAGACGGTCATCAGCGAGCTTGAGGGCGCGATGGCCGAGCAGTACCGGATCGAACACCAGAAATGGTCGATGAAGGTCGACGAGATGGGGTCCGTCCTCAAGTCCGGCAACACCGTCCTGCTGGACAACACCCAGGGCTACTACACGACCGACATCAACGAGAAGAACAGGTGGGAAGGGCTGGCGGGGGCCTGATCCGCCGCTCCGGTGCGGGCCGTGGCACCGCGCCCGGCCCGCACCGGAAAACCCATTCACAGGACGGAGCAGGGAATGCCCAAGTCGCCCGAACACCCGGGTACCACCGAGTACTCGGCGGACGTTCTGCGGGAGTACCGCACCTCGCCCGGCTATCTGCCGGGAATGCGTGACGAGTCCCGCGAGGCCAACGACGAACTCGCGTACTACAAGACGGACAAGCTGCTGGCTGGCTCGAGCAACTTCCCCCCGGCCGCGCAGCTGATGGCGCAGATGCTCAAGGTCTGTCAGGGGCTGGAGAACGAGTTCCTGATCAACATGACGATCACCGACGCGATGATCGTGGCCCTGTCGGACACGGGCGACGCCATGGACCAGGTCGAGGAGAACGGGACCCTGGGCGGCAAGGAGTTCGGCCGGATCGTGGGCGAGGCGATCAACGAGCGCAACGGCGGCGGGAGCGATCCCACGTCCGGCAGTGATCCCACGTCCGGCAGCGACGACAAGACCACCTGACGCTGGAGACCTACGGTGCCCGATCCCACACAGTGGCATGAGCTGGTGAACATCTTCGCCGGGTCCGGCGAGGCCAAGGACTCCACCCCTGGGCAGATCCCCAGCAAGGAGGAGGTCCTGGCGCCGCGGTGGACCCGGGCGTACTGGAACGTGCGTGAGAAGCCCCCGTTCCAGGCCATGTTCACCTGGACGTACGTCATGGGCAACACCACCACGACCCATGGGAGTTACAACAGCGGCACCACCACGACGACGGACCCCGTCACCGGTACCGCCGGGCTGAGCCTGCTCGAAGGGGACCAGGACCCGAACAGCGGCGGCACCCCGTGGTGGCGCTACAACATGGGCAGCTACATGACCATCGCCGCGCTCGACGGGGACGGCACCGAGACCACCAGCCCGCGCAGCTTCGACCGGGCGCGAGAGCAACTGACCGCCGCCATCGCGTACTACCAGAAATGGGAGCCGAACCTCAACACCTGGCAGAACAACCTGCAACAGGACGGCTGGCAGGGCCTGGCGGCGTCCGGCTTCGGCGACATCATCAACCGGATCTTCACCGCGTACCAGAACATTCTCGAAACGACGTCGGGCGACGGCGTCAGCGGCGGGTACCTCACCGCCGTGAACGACGCGCAGCAGGCGCTGTGGAACGCGCGCAACGCCATGCGGACCGCGTTCGACACCTGGAAGACAGACGAGTCCTCCACCCCGCAGGGGGCCCTGAGGGTGTACGCGCGGGGGCTGACGGTCGACGCCGACCCCCTCGGGCGCAGGCCGGCCGTCCTCCTGCACGGCGGCGTCCCGCTCGGGCAGATCGATCAGTCCTCCACCTGGGACGCCGTCGAACAGGCGATCAAGAACGCCTGGCGGCAGACGGCCGAGACGTACCTCGACTACCCGGTGGTGGGGATCGTCTCGGCGCTGACCGCCGCCTACCAGCGGTCCACCACCGACCTGCGCGAGCTGAACAACGTCATCCGGACCGCGTTGTCGGGCTCGCCGGACAGCGACTCGAACACCGACAACGACCAGACGAACAAGAACCAGGAGGACCTCAACAAGATCCTGGAGGACCTCCGCAACAACAACGGCGGGGGAGACGGAGGCGGAGGCGGCGGAGAAGGCGGGAACGGGGGTCCGGACACGGACGACGTCAACATCCCGCCGCCGGGCGGTACGGATGGCGACGGCTCGGGTGGTACGGACGGTACGGGCGGCGACGGCTCCGGGGGCACGGACGAGGTCAACATTCCTTCGTCGGGGGGTACGGACGGCGGCTCGGGGCTGCCCGACGAGGTCGACATCCCGTCGTCGGGCAGTACGGACAGCACGGGCGGCGGCGGTCCGCAGACGCTGACCGATGTCAACATCCCGTCGTCGGGGAGCACCGATGGCGGTACGGGCGACGGTACGGGTGGTGGGACGGTCGGCGGTACGGGTGGCGGGCTCGACCTCCAGCCGTCCGGTCAGACCGGGATCACTGACGGATCCGGGAACACCGCCCCGCCGTTCGGCGTCTCCAACATCGCCCTGCCCGGCGAGACCGGCGGGGGGACGGATGGCACCGGAACCACCGGCACGACCGGCAGTCCGGGCGGCACCGACCTCGACGGACTGCCCGAGTTCAGCACCACCAACCCCTCCGGCGGCTCCGACAACATCCCTCCCGTCGGTGTCACGCCCGGCTTCACGGGCAGCACCGGGATCACGGGCAGTTCGGTCAACGGAACCGGCCGGCCCGACGACGGCACCGGGTCCGTGCCCCCCTCGGGCTCCACCGAGATCCCGTCTCTGAACGACTTCGAGGAGTCGACCGGCCTGCCGGGCGATCAGCTGGTTGTACCTCCGGCGGGCTCCACGGACGAGTTCCCGAGCATCACGGCCCCGCCGTCCGGCATCACCGACAGCGGCTCGAACATCTCCGTCCCCGGTACGAATGACAGCGGCGGCTCGACCATTCCCGTCCCCGGCACCAACGACAACTCGTCCGGCCTGCCGCTCCCCGGTTCCAGCGACGGCTCGGACCTGCTGCCGACGACGGGGTCCACCCTCGATCCGTCGTTCCCCAGTCTCAGCGGCCCGTCCCTGAGCGACCAGGGCTTCCCGTCGACGTCCAGCACCGACTTCGGCGACCCGGGCAGCACGAACGGCAGCTCCGGTTACTACGGGGACTCGGGCGGCGGATACGGCTCGTACGGATCCGACGGCTCGTACGTCGACTCGGGCAGTGGCTTCGACTACACGCAGCCGTCCCTGTCCTCCGACGGAGTCGACGACGGCTTCTGGGACCCCTACTCCAGCGGCACCCAGTCCACGCTGACCAGCAGCGGAGTCGACAGCACCGGTGACAGCACGAGCGCACCGGCCTCGGCCCAGTCCCCGATGATGCCTCCGATGATGGGCGGAATGGGAGGTATGGGCGCCGGGGGCGGCGGCGAGCGCAACCAGGAGCGCGAGCGCACCACTTGGCTCGCCGAGGACACCGCCGTCTGGGGCACCGACCCGGAGCTGGCACCCACCGTCGTCGGCAGGACACCACAGCAGCACGTACCCGCAGGAGGCAACCGTGAGCAGCAACCCGTTCCAGGCGCTCCTGGACGAGGTCCAGTCGCAACTGGACGAGGCCCTCGAACGGGCCGGCCAGGCACAGGAAGCGCTCAGGGAGGTCAGCGGGACGGCAACGTCCAAGGATCGCCTGGTCAGCGCAACGGTTGACGCCAGGGGCTCCGTGACGGAGCTGAAGTTCCACACCACCCGCTACCGGGCCATGGCGCCGACCGAGCTGTCCGCCGTACTGCTCGACACGATCGGCAGGGCGCAGCGGGAGGCTGCCGCGCACCTGGAGGAGGTTCTCGGGCCGGTCGGGCCCGAGGACCTGGAGATCGACGACGTGACGAGCGCGCGGCCCGAACTGGCCGAGATGTTGGAGGCGTTCGGCCTCGGCAGGATCCCGGGCCAGCAGAGCTGACGGAACTCGTACGGACTGCTCGTACGGAGCTGATGGAGAGGAGCGGGCCATGCCCAGCAGGAACCACATCGCCGCGGACCCCGAGGGGATCAGGGACGGCGGCCGGCACTTCGACGGCGACCTGGCGTCGACGATCGGCCAGGTCCGCTCCCGTCTGCTCGCCTCCATCGCCGCCAACGAACAGCCCGACGCCTTCGACGACGACACGGGCAAGGCCTTCCTCAAGGTCTACGGGCCCGCCAAGGAGGACATGCTGACGCTGCTCGAATCACTGGAGAAGGCGTTCCAGCAGGCGTACGACAACATCGACAGCACCGCGGAGAAGCTGCTCGACGTGGAGGACGCCAACCTGCTGGGTTCGCAGACCCTGGCCCGTAACGTCAACGGGATCCGCTGAGCCATGGCGATCGACGCGTCTCCCCAACTGCGCGGGCTCTTCCTCGCGTTGACGGGCATGGAGTTCCCGAAACTCAACGAGGACAAGCTGCGGACGCTGGGGGAGGGGTACCTGGCGACCGCGGAGGGGCTCGCCGCCCTGCCCGAGCAGATCAACCAGGTCACCCGCACGATCAGGTCCCGGTTCGACTCCCAGGCCGCGGACGCCTTCTCCGACTCCATCTCCGAGTTCACCTCGGGCCCCACCAACTACGTCGCCGCGGGGAGGGACGCGGCGGGGGGCATCTCCGCGTACGCGAACAGGACCGCGACCAACGTCGAGTACTCGAAGTACATGGCGATCGGGCAGCTCATCCAGCTCCTCATCGAGATCGCCTGGTGCATCGCGAACGCCTTCCGCACCTTCGGCCTGTCCCTGCTGTTCATCCCGGTCTACCGGGCGATCACCTCCCGTTTCCTGATCCGGGTGCTCAACTTCCTCTGGCAGCACATCCTCGCGCACGTGATCATCAACTCGGCCGTCGCGCTCTCCCTCGACCTGCTGATCCAGCGCATCCAGATCGGCAACGGCACGCGCGACTCCTGGGACAAGAACCTCACCCGGGACGCCTTCGTCGGCGGTGTCGTCGAGGGCGTGATCTCCGGCGGGCTCAACTTCGCCGGGGCCAAGCTCGTCAAGGTGTTCAGCGGCAACACCGCGAACCGGGCCGGGCTCAGCCTGCGCAACGAGATCAGGAACCTCGGGGACGACGCGGGCGACATCTCGCCCGACGCGCTGGGCAACGGCGTCACGGACATCCTGACCCGCAACAACAAGGACCTGCTGTCCGTGCTGGGCAAGAACGGCGACACGGGCAACACGGGCGGCGGCGGTGCCCCCGGTGTCAGCCGGCTCAGCCCGGACGGGGTGAACAGGCTCGGTACGGACTTCGGCGACCTGTTCGTCACCGCCTTCGGCCGCAACCTCGGCGAGGGCCCGGCCCGCGACCTGGGCGGAACCTACGGGCGGACGTTCGCCGAGAACTGGGGTGACGACGGAGCCTCCGACGCGCTCGGCAGGGTCCTGGGCGACGCGGGGGGCGAGGGTCTGCCGCAGGGCGTGCGCAACGCCCTGGCCCAACTGCCGGACACCGTACGGAACTCGGTGAACACCACGCGGAACACGCTGGTCACCAAGGCGCTGGAACTGGTCGGAGAGGGCGTCGAAGAGGGCCTGACGAACACGCTGGCCGACGTCGTCACCAACCTGGTGCTCACCGGGGAGGTCGACGCGAACTCCTGGAGCTTCGTGTCCGGCCTCACCTCGGGCACGGCGGCGGGGGCCGGCGCCCATGGGGGCATCAGCGCCGTGGAAGGCCTCCGGAACCTCGGCCGCCTCGATACGAGGGATTCGCCTGTCGAAACCCCGACGCCCACCCCCACCCCCACCCCCACACGCACGACCACGGGGGGATCCTTCGGCACGACACCTCCCGCCGCTACGCCGGGGGCGCCGCGGCTGGATGTGGGTGTGGATTCGGGCGTGGGCGTGGACTCGGACGTGGCTTCGGACTCGGACCGTGGCCCGAACGCGGGGTTGGATCTGGACGCGGACCTGGACCGAGGTGCGGGCTTGGACCGGGGCGCGGACTTGGACCGGGACGTGGACCGGGGCGCGGACCCGGACCGGGGCGGGGACGTGAACCTGCGGGAGGACGTGGACCGGGGGTCGGACGCGGAGGGTACCCCGGCGAACGTCGCGCCCCGGCCCACGCCCCAGCCCACTGCCTCCGAGCCCCAGCTGTCTCAGTCCCAGCCGTCAGGGTCCCGGCTGCCTGAATCCCAGCCGTCGGTGTCCCAGCCGCCGGTGTCCGAGCCGCCCGAGTCCCGGGCACCCGGGTCCCAGCCGACCGGGTCGGACTCCTCCGCGTCCGAGCCCTCGCAAGGAGTTGCGCAGCCCTCTCGGACCACCACCGGTCCGGCCGCTGATCCTGGGGCCACCCCCGTCCGTACGTCGGAGCCGCCCCAGTCCCAGACACCCGTCCGTACCGAAAGCGACCCCGTCCCCGGCACCACGCCGGATCCCGCCCCGGACCGGTCGGTCCCGCCCGCGTCCCCGGAGCGGGAGCCCGGTGTCGCGGAGCCGGGCTCCCGCTCCGGGGACCCCGGTGTCGCGGCGCCGTCGGACGATCAACGGCCCGCCGCCCAGCAGGTGGTTCCCGGCCCCCTTCCGTCGGTGACTCCTTCTTCTCCCGCCGGCGGAAACCCGGCGGCCCCCGCCGACAGCACACCCGCCGCCGGTGGTTCCCGGCCGGGCCGCCCGTCCACTCCGGCGTCCCCCGCACCCCCCGTTCAGCCCGGTGACCGGCCCACCACGCCCGCCGACGACCGGTCCGTCACGCCTGACCCGGCCCGCGCGGCCGACCAGCCACAGGCCCTTTCCTCCCAGGACGTCTCCTCGCCCGAGGTGACCTCTCCGTCCCAGGAAACCTTGCCGCGTCAGGACATCGGCTCGTCCGAGCACACCGGCTCGCTCCAGGACACCTCGTCCCAGGGCAAGTCCTCACCCGCAGACGTCTCCTCGTCTCCGGACACGTCTACCTCTCCGGACATGTCCACCTCCCCGGACACGCCCACATCTGTGGACACCTCCACGTCCGGGGACACTTCCACCTCCCCGGACACCTCGCGGCCCCTCGCCCCTCCCCTCGCCGACGGATCCCTCACCTCGTCCGGGCCCGGGAGGCACGGACCCACCGGGCTGACCGGCGATCCGGACTGGGAAGCCGCGCGGGCCAGGGTGGCGCCCGACACCCGCTCGCACACCTGGGTCGATCCGGTCTCCGCCCCGCCGGACCCGAGCCGGCCGAAGGAGACCACGCAGTACGTCGTGAAGTCCAAGTTCGACGCGCGCCGGGTCGAGCACGACGGCGAGACGGTCACCGACCTGACCGTCGAGGTCGCCGTCGGCCCGGAGGGGATGCCGGACGGCGTCTGGGACAAGGTGCGTGCCGGAGTCGAGGAGTTCTTCAACGCCCCGGGCCACCGGCTGCCGGGCGGCGACCGGCTGCACGTCACCGTGGAGCAGGTGGCGCACGACCCGCATCCCAACGGTCTGAACGTCACGTTCGTGGACCGCGACCAGCCGATGACCCGCACCGCGTGGTGGCCCGACGCCGCCCCCATCGACTACGCGCACGAGATCGCCCACCAGCTCGGGCTCCGGGACGAGTCGCGGGACGACACCGCGCCGCACCGTCCCGACGTACAGGGCAGCCTGCTCGGCGACTACAACCGCCCCGCCCCGGACGGGTTCCGGCAGAGCGGCCTGCGCGACCGTCACCTCAGCCTCCTCGCCGCTCACATCGGCGATCCGGCCGTCACACCGACGGGCAGCCGCGGTGGCCCGCGTGCCGAGTCCCCCGCCCGTCCGGTGGCGACGGTCGGCGGTCACCCCGGGGCGGAACCCCGGGCGCCCAAGCTGTTCGAAATCCTCCGCAAGGCACGGCGTGACCAGGCGCCTCCGGCGGAGGGCACGGGGGAGGTGGCTCCCGGGGAGATAGCCCTGACAGAGCTGCCTCCGGCACCGGTGCAGACTTCGACGTCCACCTCGACCTCGACCTCGACCTCGACCTCGACCCCGAACCCGACCCCGGCCGTGGACTCGGATCCGAACCCGAACCCGACCTCGGCCCCGGACCTGACTCCGGCCCCGACGCCGAACCCGACGCTGGCCGTGGACCAGCACCCGAACCCGGCCCCGAGGCCGAACCCGGCCCTGCGCGAGGATCCGACCGCGGACTCGGACCCGGACTCAGGCCTGCGCGAGGACCCGACCCCGAACCCGACCCCGAACCCGACCCCGAACGAGGACCCGAACCCGCCCACCCCCACGCGGAGCGAGACCGCGTCGGAGGACCCGGCGTCGGAACACCCCCAATGGATCGGCACCACCCTCGACACCTCGCATCCGGCCGCGCTGGAACCCGGTGCCACCGAGCCGACCCAGCGCGAGCGTGCCGCCGCGTTCGAGGACGGGACCCGTTTGCCCGGCTACATCGACAACGTGGCGTCGCTGCTGACGGGCATGTCCGATGCCGACAGGGCGGGACCGCTGTCCACCCTGAGCACCTTCGGGCAGAGCAACGTCACCTTCCGCGGGGTCGACCAGGTGGTGCTGAGGCAGATCGACACGATCCTCCGCGGAACCCCGGCGGTCCGTCCGAGCGGTCCCGGGCTGGGTGACCCGAGCGGTACCGGCCTGCTGGCCGACGTCCGGGCGGCGCTCACACGCAGGCCGCGGGGCATGGCGGACGGACGGACGTTCCCCTACAGGAACACCGAGGGCAAGGTCCGGGTCCTGCACGTCGGCACCAGCCACTACGGAGAGTGGACGCCGTTCGCGGACGACTACGGCGACCCGGCGAAGGTCGACCTCATGGACCGCGCCGTATCCCAGACCGGACAGAGCAAGAGCGTTCAGGCCAGCACCCAGCTCGGCCTCAGCGGACCGTTCGCGGGGCTTGCCTCGGCGGCGACGTTCGGCGGTTTCGGGCGTGTCAACGGGCGGGTCGGCTTCAGCACCAAGGTCGGGTACCCGCAGTTCGACCAGGTCACCAGCCAGCTGGAGACACGCGCCCTCGACGGCTCCAAGGCGTACCTGGACAAGGTGTACTTCCGGGTGTCCGTCAAGGACGCCGACGGCAACGAGGTCCTTCCGGCACGCGGATTCGCCGTACGGAACGGGCTGATGCTGCGGGTGCCCGACAGCCTGGTGACGGAGTCGGAGCCCGGAAGGATCCCCCGCTCGATCGTGCTCGACCGGGACTCCCAGTACCGGCTGGTCCGCACCGAGGGCTTCGGGCCGGTGCAGCAGATCCGCGACTGGGCGGTCGGGCAGATCAAGGCGAAGGAAGGCAGCTCCGCCTACCGGGAACTCGACGCGTACTTCTCCCGTGAGTCCTTTCAGCGGCACGCGCGCCTGATGGCGAACGGACGAGCCGTCACACCGCTGTTGTTCGCCGACGACAGGGCGAAGACACCGTTGGGCGCCTTCGTCGTCGAACGGGTGGTGCCGGGCCACGCGATACTCATCGGCGAGACCTCGGACGCCGAGCTGCGGGACATCAACGTCGCCACCGTCCGCAACGACCAGAACCTCACGAGGGGCGTCAACGTCGGCGTGGACGCCGGCCTCGGCCCCGTCTTCTCCCTCACCGACCTCGACTTCGACCTCGACGGCGACCTCGATCTGCGGATCCAGGCGGGCCTCACCGGCCGTTATGTCTACTCGAAGTCACGTACGGCCGCGTCCGGCGGCTCCGGTGCGGTCAAGTCGATGGGGCAGGTCAAGAAATCCCCCACCGGCCTCTACCTGGTCAAGAAGACGGTCTTCGTACGGCAGACCGGCAGCCGCGCCGAGCCGGAGCGGTTCCAGACCTGGACCGTGGACCGGATGACCCGTACCGAGGCCCGCAGGCTGGCCGGCTGGGACGACGGGACGAGGCTGCCGCCGGGCAACGGCGTGCCGGAGCCGTTCGCCCCGGCCTTTCTCCTCCCGGACCGTCCGCCGACCCTGGGCATGCACCGCGTGGAGGCGTTCACACACCCCGACGGCCGCCATACCAGTGATGACGCAGGCGACCTGCGTACCCCCGGCATCGACGGCCTCGGCCGCACGCTGCCCGACTACTTCGCCGACAAAGTGATCCAGGCCGTGGCCGACGCCCACCCGGGACTGGTCGCGCCGCTCGACCGGTTCAGCCCTCCGGCCCGCAAGAAGTGGCCCTTGCTGGACAAGCTCCGGCCGAATCGCACCACTCCGGCCGAGGTTCCCGGCCGCCCGGAGACCGGTCCGGAGCAGACCGGTCCGGAGCAGACCGGTCCGGAGCAGACCGGTCCGGAGCAGACCGGTCCGGCGGACGCTCCTGGCCGTCCGGAGGACCGCCCGGATTCCGCCGAGCCGACAGACATCCCCGACCACCCGGAGCCCGGCGATCCCGCGGAGGTTCCCGACCAGCCGGAGGCCGGGCCGGAGCAGGGCGGTCCGGTGAACGCGCCCGACGGACCGGACGCCCGTCCGGAGCAGGCCGGTCCGGCCGACCCGTCCGGCCGCTGGAAGAGCAGCGAGGCGTACCAGACGGCGCTGGCCAACACCCTGGAGATCCTCTCGGCGCTCTCGCCCCAGAGCCTGGCGGGCAACCTGGAGGCGCTGATCACGACCGGCATCCAGGTCCGGCTGACCGAGCCGGGCACCTTCAGGAACGAACACCACTACATCCGGGTGCACGCGGAACTGACCGACCGGCGGTACGAGGGCCGGCAGGACGACCTCAAAATGCGGCAGGGTCTCCCCGGCGTCCAGCGGCTGGACGGCCAGGAGAACCGCAAACGCGGGTGGGGAACGGGCGGCGAGCTGGCGTTCGGGTTCCGTGACCCGGACTCCTCCACGAGCGTCTCGGGCACCCCCGACAACGCGGGCGCCGTGTCACTGGGCGCGCGTCAGACATGGCAGGGCGAGTCCGAGACCGGGTTCGGCTCCACGGTCAGCAACGAGCCGCTGTCGGTGAGCGTCAAGCCGTCACACCTCTACAGCTACGACCTCTCGCTCACCGTCGACCACGGCGGGTACTCGCGGCCCGTCGGCGCGCTGCGCGGAATCGCCTCCCTCGGTGTGCTGGGCACCCAGACGTTCGTCCACAGCCGGCCACAGCGGGTGCTGATCGGCGCCGACGTGAACGGCGGCCCGGTGACCGGGCGGGTGCTGATCAGCGTCCCCGACCAGCACGCACCCACCGTGAACCCGCACGGGCCGGATGCGGAGAACCCCTTCAGGACACTCCGCGATCCCCTGAACCCCCGGCACATGCCCCGCGACCGGGCCCTCGCGCTGGCCGTCGGCGACCTCTCCCGGCCCGGTGCCCGGCGCCCGGCGGGCACCGCCGGGACCCGCCGGTTCCAGGACCTCCAGCAGCACCCGTTCGTGACCGTGGGCGTCGTCGTGCCGCCGGGGCTGCCCGACATGGTCCAGGACGTTGTCAGGCGCGCCTCGAACGACGCGTGGCAGCTGAACGAGCAGGGTGCTCCCGTACGGGAGGCGGTCATGCGCGCCTTCCAGCCGCAGTACCTGTCGGCCAACTTCGACCAGAGTTCCGGACCGCTGGGCTTCGCCGTCAGCGAGCTGATGGCCAAGCCGCCGTACACCACCCTGTGGTCGTCCTTCCGCCACTCGACGACGGTCCAGGACATCACGGTGCTGACCCCGACGCCGATCGCCATGGAGATCGAGACGGCGATCGCCAGTAGCGTCCAGTCGTCCGGCAAGACCGGCAGGAGCAGCACGTTCTCCTTCGGCGGACAGGTGACCTATGCCAAGCCCCACGGCTCCGGTCCGGGCCTGGTGGGCACCTACGGCCTTGTCGCGAACCCCTGGTCGCGGACGGCACAGCAGAGCGAGACCGTCACCCGCAGTGTGTCCGCCGACCTCAACCTGGCCGTCGCCACCCCCCAGGTGCTGGTGTCCGGCACGGTCGTGCACTCGGCGGCAATGGTCTCCAGCATGCTGGGACGAGCCGCCGCGGGCCGCTGGTACGCGCCAGGGTTCCTCGCCGACGCGGCCGGGGCCACCGTCTCCGTCCCCGGCGGGTGGCTGGCGCACGTGCCGGAGAAGAGCGCCCACCGGGTGGGGCTGATCAACGACGGGATGGGCGCGGTCCCCCGCTACGAAGCCGAGGGGACCTGGTCGCCGCAGTCCTGGCTGGCCGGCAACTCCTTCGGCACGTTCCCGGTGAACGCACTCGACCCCACGGAGGTGTTGAGCGCCTTCCACCAGCGGGTGAGGCAGCAGCTGGGAACCGACACCCACGCCCAGGAACAGATCCGTCTGCTCGTCACCTCCCGGGTCCTGCGCGCCCTCGACCGGGAGATGACGGGAGGAGCCGGTTCGTCGATCACGACCAGGTCCGGCTGGCTGGGCTGGGGAAGCGTGCGGATCGGCAGCCGGCAGGCCCAGGTGACGGTCGAGCTGATCCGCGACGCCCCCACCTTGGTGATGCTCGACCACAGCACCGAGATGGAGGAGAACCGCAAGGCGGTCGAGAGCGCCCAGAAGGCTTCCGACCTCACCACCGGTCTCGACGTCGGGGTTCTGGTCGGCGAGGGCGTGCGGACCGGCGACTCGACGGCGACGGCGGCGGGCCCCGTCTACAACGAGACCGGCACCTCCCGGCGCACGATCGCCTCCAGCCACAACGTCTCCAGCGCTGTCACCTACCGGGTCTTCACCACCGAACCGCACGCCGAGGTCTCCACGCCCTACCGGCTGCGGATCTCGCTCAAGGTGGACGACAGCCCCGTACCGGAGGGCGAGCGGGGCCTCGCCGGCTTCGCGGGCCGGGTCTTCGGCAGGCAGACGGTCATCGAGACCGGCCCCATCGGCAACCTGGTCGAACACATCCCGCTCAGCCTCATGACCCCCGCCCCGCTCCCGGCCCCGGCTTCCGGTCCGGCCCCGGATCCTGCTCCGGACCCGACTCCCGCCCCGACCCCGACGCCCGTCCCCGTCCCCACCCCGGATCCGGACCCGACTCCCGCCGGTGACCCGCTGGGCCCGCCCGTTCTCACGACCTCCACGCGGCCCCGCGCGGTGCGGCGGCAGCCGGATCTGTCGGCGCTCAACGACAACGTCCGGTTCAAGAACGGGACGAGAGGGAAGTTCACCTTCCCCGAGAACGGGTTCCACGTCCGCCGGATCGTCGGACACGAAAATCTCCGCGAGGCCAACCAGCGCGCCATCGCCGAGTCGTACGGCGTCAAGCTGCCCGCCATCGGCGACGGCGTCACCGGCGCCCAGCGGGACGCACTGCTCAAGCCGGCCAGGGACACCGACCTCACGAAGCTGGGCACCCCTTCAGCGCAGGCACTGCGGGACGGAACCAACAACACGGCGCTGACCGCCTTCTACGACAGGACGCTGACCCCGGGCGGCTACCAGGTGCCGGGGCTGACCCATCGCGGCCCCCTCGCCACCGACTCGGTACGGCTGTCGCTGCACTCCCGGCCCGACTTCAGCCGGGCCGTGCTGCTGGCCGTCGGCGACGGTATGAGGGTCGAGGTGATCCGGGAGGCGGGCGAGGGCGCGAGCACCTCGGTGTCGCAGGAGAACGCCCAGGACTCGGCCCTCAGCGGCGGAGTCACGGTCAGGACCGACACGGTCGGCAACGTTCAGCCGGGCGCCGCCGCCACGGGCCGCCCGTACGCCTCCGACAGCGACGGGACGCTGGTCGGCGGGGACCATCTGTCGTCGGCCAACGTCAAGTCGAAGACCGGCCGGGAGTTCCTGTTCGCCATCCCCACCACCTGGTACAGCGTCGCGGACGCGCACAGGGCCATCGCGGACACCCGGTTGGCCCAGTGGGCGGCCGGGCCCTTCGGACTCACCAGGCCGGGGCAGAAGACGGTCAGCTCCGAGACACATGTCATCGCGTGGGTGCGTGACGACATCGCCCGGGAACTCCACCTGATCAACGACGAGGGCTTCCCCGAGGAGGTCTCCGCGGCCTGGGACGCGGTCGGCCAGGCGAGCAAGGCGTGGGTCGACGCGGACAAGGCGTACTGGGAGAAGCGCCGCACCGCCATCGCCCTGCGCGAGGCCCGGGACGCCGCCGGCCTCCCGGGTTCGCCCCGGCCCGTCGTCGAGGAGGCCGTGGACCTCCCGGCTCCGCACCCGGAGACGGCCGGCACCGCGAACGCCGACGACGACCCGGGTTCGCCCCGGCCCGTAGTCGAGGGGACGGCGGATGTCCTGCCTCCGCCTCGGCAGTCCGTCGAGATCGCGTCCGTCGACGCAGGTCCCGTCGGTGCGGGGGCTGTTGACGTCGAGGCTGTCGATGTCGGGGGTGTCGGTGTCGAGGGTGCCGGTGTCGAGGGTGCCGACACGGAGTCCGCCGACGCCAGGAACGCCTTGTACCGGAGTGCGGCAGACGCGGAGAGGGACCGCGACCTCGCGTGGGAACTCACTCGGGCAGCGCAGGCCCTCGAAAACGCGGACACCGACGAGCGACAGGTGGAGGCCGCCCGAGCGCTGGCCGCGGCCGAGCGGAAGGTACCCGGACGGCGTGGGCCGCTGAACCCGCCCGCCGACATCACCCGAGCCCGGCGGACCGCCGCCGCACTGCACGGCACGGCCGACCTGTGGTTCGAACTGGAAGACCTCCACGAGACCGCGAAGACCGCCGCCGCCGAGTACCACCGGGTACGGGCCGGCGCCGACCGGCTCACCCGGTGGCACCAGCTCAACGCCACCGAGGACGGCGGACAACTGCTCGACGGAACGGAGAAGCCGGACGAGGTGACCTACCAGGCCCCGCCGGAGCGGCCCGCTTCACCGGCCCCGGACCCGCCCCGCTACACCAGGACCGACACCGGGCTCACCTCACCCGGCCAGGTCGAGTACACGCTGCACGACGTACGCGAAGACGGTGACGCCTTCTTCCACGCGCTCGCCGCCGGCCTGGACCGGAGCGTTCCCTGGAAGCTGGCCGGCCGTGGCCTCGACCTGTCCGACCCGGACCTGCCCGCCCAACTGCGCGGCCTGATGGCGGAGCAGCTGACCCGGCCGGAGAACGACGACCTGCGTGAGATCGTCGCGCCCGACGACACCGACTCCTTCGCCCCCGGCTCCTTCGACCCCGATGAGGTCGATCTGACAGGTCTGTCCCCCGCCCTCGCCCCGGACACACCGGGCCGCCGTGAGTTCGACGCGCTCAACCTGATACCCCACTCGGTGCAGCTCGACGGCCCGGCCCGTGTCGCACTGGCCGCCGCTCAGCTCCGGCGGCGGGGCGACGACCCCGACGAGACCGGATGGGACCACTCCGCCGCGGACGTACTGCCCCTCCTCGCCGCCCGGACGTTCGGTGTGGATGTCACCGTCGTCAGGGACGACGGCAGTTTCCAGACCTTCTCCCCGACGGTCCGGTTCGACCCTGGGAGCCGGCCCTCGATCCAGGACCCCACCGACGCCCCGGGCACATCGAGCCGTCCGCACGTGGTGCTGAGCCTGGACAAACGCCACTACCAGCTCGCCGTACCGGCCACGGACCCGGACGAGCACCGCCCGGACGGGCGGGGATCCGACGGCTCCGGCCGGGGAGAGGATCCCGCCCGGCCCGGGCCGAGGGACGAGTCGGGTGACCAGGACCGGCCTCGGTCACCGGCGGACCCGGACGAGCACCGTCCGGACGAGCGGGGATCCGACAGCTCCGACCGAGGAACGGACTCCGCCGGGCGGGGACTGAAGGACGACGAGTCCCGGCCGGAAGGCGCGAGGGAGCAGGAGCGGGCCCGGCCGTCGGCGGAGCCTCGTCCGGACCGGTCCGCCGGGGCCGGGGACCCCTGGGCCGACCCCGAGTGGACCTCGATGGACGGTTTCCGCCCGACGGGTCTCGAACGTGGGACGGCCCGATGGCTCTTCTCGGCCAACGAACGCGGAGCGTCCTACCTCGGCATGCAGAGCATCGACGCCGTCATCAACAGCCCCGAGTTCCAGGAGCCGTACGGGGATACGGCGTCGAACGCCCCGGAGGAGACCGTAGAGATCACGACGGCGGAGAACCTGACGGCCGAGAACTCCACGGCCGAGGGCCTGACCGCCGACGGCCCGCCCGTCGAGAACCCGACCGCCAAGAACCCGCTCGCCGACGGCCCGCTTGTCGAGGGCCTGACCGTCGACGGCCCGCTCGTCGAGGGCCAGACCGCCGATGGCCCGCCCGTCGAGAACCTGACCGTCGACGGCCCGACCGTCGAGACCCCGTCCGAGAATTCGACCAAGAACTCCACCAAGAACTCCACCGAGGAGCCGGCCGTCAGGGAACCGGTCGTCGAGAACCCGGCTGTCGGGGAACCGTCGCGGGGTCTCGACGGTCAGGGGCGTCCCACGGTGGCGGCCGGCCCGGGCAGCGCCGACCGGAAACCGTCCCGGTCACCGGTGCCCGGCGCCTCGGCGGAGACGAGGCCCGGCCCGGCCGAAGGGCAGCGGCAGAACGTGCCGGGCGACAACCACTGTCTGCTCCATGCCTTCGCGGCGAGCGATCCGGAGCGCGTCCGCGACACGCTGCACGCCTGGGGGCACATCGACAACGACGCCTACAGGTGGTTGTCGAACGCTCGGCGGGTGCGAACCGATCTGGCCAGGAACACAGCCGTCTACGCCCAGCACGGCATCTTCCTCAGGGGCACGCATTCCGGTGTCGCCCGCGACGCCGCGGAGCACGTGGCCCAGTGGCTGGAGGCCAACGCCGCCCAGCTGCCCGGCGAGTTCGCCCGCCAGTACCGCGGCAACGACGATTCGCGGGTCTTCGCCGGCGCACTGGAGCGCCTGGACGACGGCCAGTTGCTGGCCCTGGTGCTTGAGCACAACCTTCTGCCGCCGGCCGAAGCGCGGGCTCTCGGCAGGCAGGCCCTGTTCGCGGAACTCTGGACGGGCATGCCGCTCCAGGCGGACGAGCTGACCAGCCTGGCGGCGGCGGTCCGGACCTGGGACCGGAGCTGGCGGTCCGCCGAGGGCGACATGTTCATCATGCTCCTGGCCTACGCCTTCGACGTGCGGTTCCACATCGTCCAGGGCGGCGACGCCTCCGAGGTCGGACCGCCCGGTGCCACCAGGCGCGTCGAGCTCTTCCGCACCGGGGTGGACTCCGGGCACTTCAGCGGCAGCGACGCACCGCCCCGAGACATACCGCCCCTCGGCGTACCGGACGACCTTCAGGTACCGGACGACCCCCACGCCGGCAACGACCCCGAACCATCCGGCACCCCCGCGACCAGGACCGCGGAGGAGCTGAAGTGGCACACCGCGGTCAACCCGCGATGAGCCCCGCCCCACCGCACCTCCCAGTCACCTCACCGGACAGCCTCGAAGAGGACAGAACACACCATGAGCGAACGAGCAGCGAACCAGACGGACAACGGCGCCGAGTCCGCATCCGCGGAATCCCCCGAATCCGCTGAGTCCAACGGACCGGCAGGGCCCGGTACTTCAGGGACCACCGCTTCGTCCGGGCCCCAGGCGCAGACCCCGGCCCCGACCCCGACCCCGACGGCCTCCTCCGACAGCGCGGGGGCACAGACAGCGGTACTCGCCGCCCCGAGCCCCTCCGCCCCCGCACCGGGAGCCGCCGCGGCACCCCTCCCCGCCCTCCCGCAGGCCGCCGCCCCCGAGCCGGAAGCCGCCCAGGGTCTCCTGGCCGGGCGGCTGTCCTCGGGCGTGCTGGCCGGCGCGGCCCTGGCCGGACTGCTGCTGATAGCCGCGCCGTTCGGCTTCGCGCAGCTCGGCGACGACTCGCCGTCGGCCGATTCGGCGTCCTCGCGCGAGGACGACCTGGCCGCGGGCCTCCCGCCGGACGACGAGCAGCCGGGATTCGTCCCCGTCCCGGCGGAGAGTTCGGCCTCCCCGACCGTACGGCCGCCCGCCTCGGGCACCCCGCGCTCCGCCGGGAACCCCGTCTCGGTCCCGTACGGCCCGGCGACCCCGGCGCCGAGCGCCACCAATCCCCGTACGACCAAGCCGGACGGCGGGAAGTCCGGGACGAGCAGCGGGACGAAGAGCGGGACGAGCAGCGGCACGAAGAGTGGCACGAAGAGCGGGACGGGCACCGTCGCCGGGAGTACGAGCCCGCAGGTGGCCACCCAGTCGGCCGTTCAGCCGGCCGGCACCCGCCACCTAGTGGGTCAGCAGAGCGGACGCTGCGTCGACATCCCCAACTTCCAGGCCACAGTCGGCGCGGACCTCCAGATGTGGGACTGCGTCCAGCAGAAGAACCAGTACTGGACGTTCCGCGCGGACGGGACCGTGCGGGCCATGGGGCTGTGTCTGACGAGCGTGTGGCACGCGGGCGAGAACGGGTCGCCGATCCAGCTCGACACCTGCGCGGGGCGCCCCCAGCAGAAGTGGGCGCTGAACAGCGATGCCGCCCTGGTCAACCCGGCGACCGCCAAGTGCCTCGACGTCGTCGACTTCAACACGGGGAACGGCGCCCGGCTGCAGCTGTGGTCGTGCGGCGGCGGGGCGAACCAGAAGTGGACGATCCGCTGACCAGTCTTTCTGTGCCCCTGCCCAGGCAACCCGCGCCACCCGGCCCGGAGAGGAGAAACACCCCATGACACGCCAAGTGCTGGCCGTCGACCCGGAGGACGCCGGGTGTCACGCGTCCATCGCGGAGGCCGTACGGGCCGCGCGGAGCGGTGCCCTGATCACGGTGGCGCCCGGCCGGTACAGCGATCCGCTGGTGCTGACCGACGTCGTGACGATCATCGCGGCACAGGGGCGCGGCTCGGTGGAGCTGGCCCCCCGGTCCGGCACCGCGGTGACGGTGACCGCCGAGGCCGTCAAGCTCACCGGCCTGGTGATCCGGGGCGGTGACGCGGAACTGCCCGCGGTCGACGTGCCGGCCGGCCAGCTGGAGCTGGACGACTGTGAGATCAGCGCCGCGGCCTGGACCGCCGTACTGGCCCGGCACAGCGGTGCGTTGGCCATGCGGGACAGCAGGGTCACCAACTCGGCCGGCGCGGGGATCGTGGTGACCAGCGAGGCCGAGAGCGTCATCGAGGACTGCCGGCTTGAGGACCTGCGGGCGTCCGGCGTGGTGATCGGCGAGCGGGGAAACCCGCTGATCCGCCGCTGCACGGTGCGGGACACGGCCGGCAACGGGGTCTTCGTGAACGGCGAGGGCCGCGGTTCCATCGAGGACTGCGACATCTCGGCGACCGAGAAACCCGGCATCGCCCTGGAGGACAACAGCGCAACCCGCGTCCTGCGCACGCGAGTTCACGCCGTACGCGGTGTCGGCATCCATATTTCGAGCCGTAACCGTGTGCTGGTGGAGGACTGCACGGTGGAGGGCGCGGCGGGCCACGGACTGACCGTGACCGGCGACGCCGAGCCGATGGTCCGCAGGCTGCGGCTGACCGGGGCCGGGCAGCAGGGCATCCGGCTCGGGGACAAGTCCCGCGGCCGGTACGAGGACTGCGAGGTGCGCGACGCCGAGGGCGCCGGGCTGTGGGTCGGCGGCAGCGCCTCGCCCGTCCTCACCGGCCTGACGGTCCGCGGCGGCGCGGCCGACGGGGCGCACCTCACCGAGGACTCGACGCCCGAACTCGACCGGCTCCATGTCGGCGGCGCGGCGGGCACCGGCGTACGCACCGACGAGAACGCCAACCCGCTGCTGCGCCGGATCACCCTCACCGCCTGCGACGGGCACGGCCTGGAGGTGTCCGGCACCGCCCGTGGCCGCTACGAGGACGTGGAGATCAGCGAGGTCCGCAAGTCCGGGGTGCGGATGGCCGATTCCTCCCGACCGCTGCTGAACGCCGTACTCGTCAGGGAGGCGGGCGGCAACGGCATCGCGGTCGCCGGGACCGCCACCGCCAGCCTGCGCGACTGCGATGTGTTCCGGGCCGACTCGGACGGCCTCACCGTGGCCGCGGGAGCGAGCGTGACGGCGACCCGTTCCCGGTTCCACGGCTGCGGGCGCGCCGGCATCATGATCGCGGCCCGGGGCACGGGCACGCTGACCGACTGCGAGGCGTTCGAGAACACCGGCGACGGCATCCTGCTGCACACCGCGGACCGCGTCGTCCTCCGGAACTGCGCCGCCTTCGAGAACGGCCGCAGCGGCCTGCGGCGCACGGCGATGAGCGAGAGCACGGTGCTGGAGAACCTGGTCAGCAGGTCCAACGGCGCCGCGGACGTACAAGGGGAGGCGCAGGAGGCCACGGGAACCCAGGGGCCCGCGGATACCCGGCCCAGGCGGACTCCCGCCCCGCACGCCCGCCCTGCCGAACCCGACCGCCCCGCAGCCGAGCCCGCACCTGCCGCCGAGAAGGAGAAGGCGAAGGAGAAGAAGCTGTCGCCCCTGGCGGAGCTCGAGTCACTCATCGGCCTGGACTCGGTCAAGCACGAGGTGAAGACCCTGGTGAGCCTCAACCAGATGGCCCGCCGCCGCACCGAGATGGGCATGTCGGCCCCGCCGATGAGCCGCCACATGATCTTCGCCGGACCCCCCGGCACGGGCAAGACCACCGTGGCCCGGCTCTACGGCAGCATCCTCGCGGAGATGGACGTACTGCGGCACGGGCACATCGTGGAGGTGGCCCGGCAGGATCTGGTGGCGCAGGTCATCGGCGGTACGGCGATCAAGACCACGGAGGCGTTCGAGAAGGCCCGTGGCGGGGTGCTGTTCATCGACGAGGCGTACACCCTGACCTCGCAGTCGGACGGGGGCGGCGGCGCCGACTTCGGCCGGGAGGCCGTGGACACCCTGGTGAAGCTGATGGAGGACCACCGTGACGACACCGTGGTGATCGTCGCCGGCTACTCGGTCGAGATGCGCCGGTTCCTCGCCACCAACCCCGGCCTCGCCTCCCGGTTCAACCGGACCGTCGAGTTCCCCAACTACGCGGTGGACGAGCTGGTGACGATCGTGGAGCACATCTGCGGACGGCACCAGTACGAACTCGGTCCGGGTACGGCGGCGGCGCTGGCCGATCACTTCGAGAAGCTGCCGAGGGACGACACGTTCGGCAACGGACGGACCGCGCGTCGCACCTTCGAGGAGATGGTGGACCGTCAGGCGTTCCGGCTGGCCGGCGAGCTGGACGTGGCCCCGGCCGACATGCTGCGGCTGATGCCCGCCGACCTGGGTGGCCGGGACGTGGCGGGCAGCCAGGACGACAGCGAGGCCGGTCGCGAGGAACTCGCCGTGCTGCTCGGCGAGTTGAACGACATGGTCGGCCTCGACCAGGCCAAGCAGACCGTGGCCTCCCTGGTGCATCTGCTCGCCAACACCCGCCGACGGGCGGCGGCCGGGCTGCCGGCCGCGACACTCAGCCACCACGTGGTGTTCTCGGGGCCGCCCGGCACCGGCAAGACCACCGTGGCCCGGCTCTACGGCCGGCTGCTCGCCGCCCTCGGTGTGCTCTCCGGCGGGCAGGTGGTCGAGGTGGCGCGGGCCGATCTGGTGGGCCGGTACATCGGCCACACCGCCCAGATGACCAGCGACGCCTTCGACCGGGCCCGCGGCGGGGTGCTGTTCATCGACGAGGCGTACACCCTCACCCCCGGCGGGGCGGAACGGGCCGGCACCGACTTCGGGCAGGAGGCCGTGGACACGCTGGTGAAGCTGATGGAGGACCACCGCGACGACGTCGTGGTGATCGTGGCGGGCTACACCGAGGAGATGAACGGCTTCCTGGCGTCCAACCCGGGACTGTCCTCACGCTTCTCGCACCGGGTCGAGTTCACCGACTACGCGGCCGACGACCTGGTCGTCATCGTGGAACGGCAGGCCGAGGCGAGCGGCTACGCGTGCGGTCCGGGTCTCTCGGAGCGGTTGCGCGAGCACTTCGCGTCGATGGAACGCGGCCGTTCCTTCGGCAACGCCCGCCAGGCCCGCAAGGTCTTCGAGTCGCTGGTCACGCGCCAGGCGTTCCGCCTCAGCGCGTCGGCCGCCCCGACCCTCGACGAACTGCGGCTGCTGCTACCCGAGGACCTGGTCGTCTGATTTTCTTCGAACCTGTTCCGATCAGTTTCGAACTTTTTCCTCGGTCGCCGCATCGAATCATGGCAGCGGGCCCGACCGGCCGGCCCGACCACCGCCAGCGGACCGAGGACGATGACATGACGATCAAGCCCCGTGTAGCCGTGCACGCCGCCGACGCGATCACCCGGGTCGGTCTGGCGTCCTGCCTGGAGCGCAGGCCGCACCTCGTGCCGTCGGAGATGGGGGAGGCGGACATCGTGGTGGTGGCGGTCGCGACCGCGGACGCCACCACGCTCGACACGCTGCGCGACCTCCCCGCACCGGATCGGGCCCGGTACGTCCTGGTGGTGGGAGGCGGCTGGTACATCGATCCGTCCGCCGCCGTGGCCTGCGGGGTACGGGCCGTGCTGTGGCGCGCGGAGGCGAACCCCACCGCGCTGGTCCGGACGGTGGTCTCCGTGGCGAACGGCCAGGCGTGGCTGCCCCCGACGGTCCAGGGACGCCTCCTGGACCAGGTCGAACACGTCCAACGGGAGGTCCTGCGCCCGAGAGGGCTGACCGCCTCCGGCCTCACGGCCCGGGAGGTCGACGTACTGCGCCTGGTCTCGGAAGGCATGGACCTGTCCGAGATCGCCCAGAAGATGAGCTATTCCGAGCGCACCATCAAGAAGATCGTCTCCTCCGTCATGGGCCGGCTGGGGCTGCGCAACCGGGTCCACGCGGTGTCGTACGCCATCCGCGCCGGCCTGATCTGACCGCGCCCGGCATGCCCGCGGCCCACACTCCCGGCGGGGTCGCATCCCGTGGCGGCGATGCGTCCCGGGCCGAGGTGTGGGCGGACGACCCTCGGTCAGCAGGGCCGGTAGGAAGAGATCTTGTCGTTGATCCACGAGGGGATCGTGGCCCACCACTCGCCGGAGCCGATCCTGAACTCGAGACCGCCGTAGTTCTTGTGCTCGTAGAAGCACATGGAGAAGGACGAGCTGTTGCCTATGGAGGACGTCGTGTCCTTCGCCGGCCCCGTGAGCTCAGCGACCTGGACCGGCGCGCCGCTCGGGTACACCGGGATCGAGTAGTTGGGGTTGGCGTAGATGAAGACGTTGCCGGCGGCGGCGGCCGGAGTGGCGGTCGCCACAACGCCCGCCGTTGTGAACAGGACACCCAGGACAGCGGTAACTGCCAGACGCTGCTTGCTCTTTCGCAGTAACGACATGGACTCTTCCTCTTCCTCGTCTTCGAGCCTTGCAAGGACTTGCTGCAAGATGCTGCAAAGGATTTCATGGGGGTGCCGGGCAGGCAACTCCCTTGCACCGACGAATAGTTCGTCTAGTTCGTCAGGCGGCGGGGAGGCCGAAGAGCTGGTACTCGGCCACCGTCTCGAACCCCATGCGGGGATACACGAGGGCGCCGAGCGGGCTGGCCTGCAGGGTGCCGACGTGCAGGCCGTGCTCCCGGCCGGTCGTGAGTGCCGCCGTGCTGAGGGCGGTTCCGATGCCCTGGCGTCGGTGGTCGGGAGCGGTGCTCACGACGTAGACGCCCGCCACGCCGTGCGCTTCGTACAGCAGCGACGTGCCCACGACGCGCCCGTCGCGGCGCACGGCGAAGCGAGTGATGCGGGCGGAGTCCGGGCGTTCCGCCTCAATGCGCGTCGCGTCGTCGATGATCTGCGGTGTGACGCCGAACGAGGTGATGAACGACTCCACCCATTCACGCAGCGCGTCGGCCCCTTCGACCGTCTCGATCTTCAGATCCTCCGCCGGCCCTTCGGCTGGGGCGAGGCGGTCGAGGCTGATGGCCATGATCGGTGAGGCGCCCAGCTTGACGGCTCCGTGGTCGACGAGCCTGTTCGCCATGTCCGGGGCGCTGTCCGGCCCCACCCACCACATCCACGGGAGTCCGGCCATCCGGTCGGCGGTGTGCTTGACCGTCTGCTCCAGCTGGTCGGTGTCGCTCAGCCGCAGGACTCCGTTGAGCTGGCCGTCGGCCAGCCCGCTGCGGTAGTAGGTGAGTTCGCCGTCGGCGATTTCCGAGGCTCCCCAACCGAGCCAGTAGTCACGGCAGTTGGCGAGCAGCGGTGCAAGATCTGATACGTCGTTCGCGTTCACGGTCACGTTCAAGGTCCTGTTCTCCTGGTCCTGTTCAGGGCATTGACATGACGCCGGCGGCGTTGCGAAGTTCGCTCGGGATGGTGTGATGCGCGTCACTGGGTCGCCCCGTCTCGCGCGCTACTTTGTGGGCGACCGACACCGACACCTGAAGGGATCCATGACCGGGGACTGGGCCGAGGCTGCTCGGCTTGAGGACGCGCGGTTGACCTGTGCCGCGCAGGCGGGTGAGGTCGCCGCGTTGGGTGTGCTGCTCGAGCGGCATCGGGCGGGGATGCGGGCGGTGGCGTTGAGCATTCTGGGGCCGGGTGCGGATGCCGACGACGTGATGCAGGACGCGGCGCTGACCGCGTTGCGGCGGATCGGCGACGTACGTGATCCGGAGGCCGTGGGTGCGTGGCTGCGGATGATCGTGCGCAACGCCGCCCGGACCGTGCTGCGTAGGTCCGCTGTCCTGCTGCCGGTGGACGAGTACGAGCTTCAACTGCCGTCGTACGACGCCGATCCGGGGCGATGGCTGGAGCAGAACGCGTTGCGGGACTGGATATGGGAGGCGCTGGAAGAGCTGTCTCCGGCGTTGCGGATGCCGTTGGTGCTGCGCCATTTCACCGACCGGGTCACCTCGTACGAGCAGATCGCGAAGGCGTGCGGGGTGCCGGTCGGCACGGTGCGCAGCCGGCTCAGTCAGGGGCGGGTCAAGCTCGCCGCCGCCCTCGCCGCCACCGCCGAGGCCGCGCACTCCGACACCGGACAGCGCGTCCGGGCCAGCCGTTCGGAGGCCCGTGAGACGCTCGACGCCGCCGAGGGCGGACACTTCGGCAAGCTGGTCGCCGAGCGCTGGTCGCCCGACATCGCCCTGCTCAGGGGGAGGGACCGGATCGCCGACCGGGACATCCTCGTACGCACGATGGACAACGACATCGCGGACGGTGTGCGGCAGCGCCTGGTCAACGCCGTCGCCGGACGGTCGCTGACCGTCTGGGAGATGGACATCCTCAATCCGACCGACAACCCCGAGCACTGCCCGCCCTCCGTGGCCTGGCTCATGTCCCTCGACGCCGCCGGCCGGGCGCTCCGGCTGCGGCTCTTCCACCCCAGGCCGGTACAGGCCATCGAGACCCTGCCTGTCTTGTGACGCAGGTCACGCAGGGGTAAGCGAACCTTGTTCTCCGTGGAGCGTCCTGTCGGTGCCATCAACACTTGCCGGACACGGAGAATCCATGACCACCATCCCCACCATCCCCATGACCGACGCCCTCGCGGCCGGTACCCACGAGTTCGACATCGACGGAGTGACGCAGCGCTACCACGTCCACGGCCAAGGACCCGTGTGCGTCGCGCATTCCGGCGGGCCCGGAGTCACCTGGGAGTACCTGCGCATGCCCGCGCTGGAGGAGCACCTCACGGTCGTCTACCCGGAGCCGGTCGGCTCGGGCGAGGGCGACTCGGGCCGGCTGCCCTCCCACCCGCACGGGTACACACGGGCCCTCTACAGCCGGTTCCTTCAGGCACTGATCGACCACCTCGGTGTGCCCGAGGTGTATCTGCTGGGGCATTCCCACGGTGGTTTCGTCGCCCAGTACCACGCCCTGCACCACCCCGAGCAGGTTGCCGGGGTCATCCTCTACGAGAGCGCGCCGGTCACCGGCCAGGAGCATGTCGCCGAGGCGATGAGCCAGGTCCAGAGGTTCGCCGAACGGCACGCCGGTCACCCCGAACTGCCCGCCGTCCTCGCCGGGTTCGAGGCCCTGCCCGGTCTGAGCGACGACGCGGGGACCACGGACGTGCTCAGGGCCCTGGTGCCCGTGTACTTCGCCGACTACTGGGGCCGGGAGGAGGAGTTCGCGCCCTTCCGCGCCGCCGTGAGCGCCACGTACATCTCGTCGCTGGACCAGGACCAGGTGCCGCGGCCCATGGACGACAGGGAGGCACTCGGTTCGCTCGCCCTGCCGACCCTGGTCGTCGTCGGCCGGCACGACTTCATCTGCGGGGTGCGGTGGGCCGAGGAGTTGCACGCCCTCATTCCCGGATCGCGGCTGCTGATCCTGGAGGACAGCGGGCACTTCGGCCATGTCGAGCAGCCGGCGGAGTTCGCCCGCGCGGTCTCGGCGTTCGTCACGGCCACCGGGCCGGTCACCGGGCCGAGCGTCGGCTGACGCTCAGGTCCGGGACTCCGGGACTCCGGGACTCCGGGACTCCGGGACTCCGGGACTCCGGGACTCCGGGACTCCGGGACTCCGGGACTCCGGGACTCCGGGACTCCGGGACG
>NZ_JBSFMT010000075.1:33932-51591 GCF_053599695.1 Streptomyces sp. NPDC000878
ACTCCGGGGGCCAGGGAGCCCGGGGGCCAGGGGGCCCGGGGCCGGGGTGGCGGGTGCCCGGGTGCCCGGGTGCCGGGGAGTCGGGGAGCTGCGAGTTCGGGTAGTCCGGGAGTCCCGGGAGTTCGGCAGCCCGGCAGCCCGGCAGCCCGGCAGCCCGGCAGCCCAGGAGTTCAGGAGTCCGGGGAGCCGGGAGTCCAGGAGCCCGGGTGACGCACAGCCGTCGGCCCGGTCCCGGACTCCCGGTGCCGGGCTCTCCGGTGCCGGACTCCCCGGACTCCCCGGACTCCCCGGACTCTCCGGTCCCGGACTCCCCGGACTCTCCGGTCCCGGAATCCCCGGTGTCAGCCCACGACCGCTGTCCGATGCCCCGAGCGCGCTCGGGGCATCACCCGGCGCCGATGACGCGTGCCGTCGCCTCGGCGGCGGCGCGCGTGGCCGCCGTCCGGTCGACGCGGACCGTCTCGCCGTCCACGACCACGGGCTCGCCCGCGACCCAGACGTCCCTCACCTCACGGGAGCCGGCGGCCCACATGAGGTTGGCGAAGAGGTGGCTGTCCGCGATGTCCAGGCCCGCGGTGAAGTACGGCCCGTCCACGGAGATGTGGACCATGTCCGCCCAGTTGCCAGGGCGCAGGGACCCGATGTCGGACCGGCCCAGCGCCGCGGCCCCGACCGACGTCGCCATCAGGAACGCCTCCTCGGCGGTGAGCGACATCGGGTCACCCGTGGCGAGGCGGGCGAACATCATCGCGAGCCGGGCCTCCTCCCACAGGTCCAGGTCGTCGTTGCTCGCGGGTCCGTCGGTGCCGAGGCCGACGGTGACCGACGCCGAGCGCAGGGCGTGCAGGGGAGCCGTACCGGAGGCGAGCTTCGCGTTCGAGCCTGGGCAGTGGGCGACACCGGCGCCCGAATCGGCCAGCAGGGCGATGTCGCTCGCGGACAGCCGCACGGCATGCGCGGCCAGCAGTCGCCCGTCCAACAGCCCCGTGTCCTTGAGCAGTTGAGGTACGGAACCGAACTGCTCGCGCTGGGCGACGTCCTCGGCGAGTGTCTCGGCGACATGGATATGGACCAGGGCGCCGCGCAGGGCGGCCTCCTCCGCCGTACTGCGCAGGGCCTCGGGCGGCAGGGTGTAGGCCGAGTGCGGGCCGTAGCCCAGCTCGACCCGCTCGCCCGGCCCGAACCGCAGGCCGTCCGCGTCGATCCACCGGCCGATCGCGGCCACGTCCGCCCGCCAGTCGCCGCCGGGCCGGTCGAAGTAGGCGGGAGTGACGAGCACCCGGCTCCCGGCGTGCAGGGCGGCCTCGACCACGGCTTCGGCGTGCGCGTACATCTCCGCGCTGGTCGTGACGCCGAAGCGCAGCATCTCGGCGCACCCGAGCAGCATCCCCGCGCCGGCGTCCCGCGCCACCATCCGGGCTTCGGCGGGCCATATGACGTCCTGGAGCCAGCTCAGCAACGGCAGGTCGCCGCCGAGTCCGCGCAGGAGCGTCATGGGTGAGTGGGCGTGCGTGTTGACCAGGCCCGGCGTGAGAATGCCGGTCAGGCGGGTGTGCGGGACGTCGTCCGTGGCCGGGGGTGCGGCGGCGGACGTACCGCAGTAGGCGATACGTCCGTCCTGACCCACGTCGACGATCGCGTCACGGATGACCGAGGTGCCGGGGTCGGCCGGCAGGACGACCGGGGCGAAGTAGCGGCGCGCTGTCGACATGGGGGCGTACGTCCAATCCTGTGCGGGAGATGGTCGAAGCCCACGGCGACACGTGCCTGCCCGGTCTTGCGTCGAGCGAGGTACGTGTCGCCGTGGGGCGGGGGAGGGGAGGGGAGGGGAGGACTCAGCCGGCCGAGGGCGCGGTGAGGCCCCACTGGGAGAAGTCGACCTGGCCGTTCCCGCTCTTGGTGAGGAGGTCCTTCTTCCCCGACGCCCAGGCGATGGCGATCTTCTTGTCGGTCGAGATCTCCACCGTGCCCTTCACCCGGTCCTTGTTGGTCTTGTCGACACAGCTCAGCTGCATCGACGTCTGCTTGAGCAGGCCCTCACAGGCGTGCATGCTCTTGCCGTCCGTGCTCCGGAAGGCGAGCTGGACCTTGCCACTCTTGATGATCATGGCGACCTCGTCGACGTCCGACGAGCCGACCCAGCCGCCGTCGAGCTTCACGGCCGACGTGCTGCTGCCGCCGGTGGCGCTGCCCTGGTCGTCCACGGGGTCGGGGCTCTCCACGGCTGCTTCCGCGGCTGTCTCCGACGCCGTGGCGGCCGGGGCGGAGACGGACGGCGACGCGTCGTCCGAGTCGTCGCCCATGCAGCCCGTCAGCACCACGGTGCTGAAAGCGGCGACGGCGATGGGGGCGATAGTGGACATCACTACTGACTTGCGCATTCCTGAAAACACTTTCTGTGAGGGGTCTTTCGTCGGTTTTCCGCCGCGTCGGTTTTCCGCAGCGTCGGCCGCGTCGGCTAGACGGCGGGCACGCGGTCCTGGGGCTCGGTGTCCGTCGTGGGGTGCGGGTGTGCGGGACCGCTCTCGCTGATTCCGAAGCGGTCGTGGAACCTCCGCAGCGGGCCCGGGGCGTACCAGGCCGCGCGACCGAGCAGACGCATCGCGGCCGGCAGTAGTACGCCGCGCACCGCGATGGCGTCGATGAGGATCGCCAGGCCGCTGCCGAGGCCGAACATCTGCATGAAGCTGACCTTCGCGGTACCGAAGGCGAAGAAGCCGACCGCGAGGAGGACGGCGGCGGCACTGACGATGCGGCCGGTGTGGCCGAGGCCGTGCACCACGGCGTCCTCGGTGCTCTCGCCCGCGTCGTGGAGTTCCTTGACCCGGCTGGTGACGAACACCTCGTAGTCCATGGACAGGCCGAACGCGATGCAGAACAACAGGACCGTCATCGACGTGTCCATCGGCTGGGCCGTGAAGCCCAGCACATCGCTGAAGTTGCCCTCCTGGAAGATCCAGGTCATGGCGCCGATGGCCGCCGCCAGGCTGATCATGTTCAGCACCAGCGCGCGAATCGGCTGGACGATGCTCCCCGTGAAGAGGAAGAGCAGGATGAACGTGGTGACTGCGACGATCCCCGCGGCCAGCGGCAGCCGGCTCGCGATCGACTCCTTGGCGTCCACGAGTCGGGCGTCCTCGCCGCCGACCAGGACCTCCTTCGTACCGGAGGGCGCCGGCACCGACCGCAGCGTCCCCACGAGATCCTGGGCCTCCTGAGACCCGGGCTCGGCCGCCGGGAAGACGCTCAGGCGCTGTGCGTCGGGGCGGCCGAGCGCCTCGCTCGCCGGCCCCGGGGCGAGCGAACCGTCCCGGGTGTAGGTGCCGGTGACCGCCTCCACGCGGGCGACGCCGCCCAGACCCGCCAGCTTCGCGGCGTAGCCGTCCACGTTGTCGTAGTCCATGGCCCCGGTGACGACGACCTGGATGGCTCCGTCGTCGTCCCCGGTGAACTCGCTGCGCAGGATCGCGGAGACCTGCCGACTCTCGCCGTTCTCGGGGAGCACCCGCTCGTCGGGCGTACCGAACGAGACGCCCATGAGCGGCGACGCGGCGAGCAGCAGCACCGCCAGCACCGGCACTCCCGTCAGTACGGGGCGGCGCATGACGGTGCCGGCCAGCCGGCCCCAGAACGGTTGCTTCTCTCGGTGGTGGCCGGACCTGGGCCAGGGCAGCCGCCCCTTGTTGATGCGGTGACCCAGCAGCATGAGCAGAGCCGGCATCACGAAGAGCGTGGCCACGGCCGCGATCACGACCACACCCACACCGGCATAGGCGAACGAGCGCAGGAAGTACTGGGGGAAGACGAGGAGCGCGGTCAGCGCCACGGCGACGGTCGCGGCCGAGAACACGACCGTACGCCCCGCCGTGTGCACGGTCGTGCGCACCGCGTCCTCGACGGTCGCACCCTGGGCGAGCCGCTCCCTGAAGCGGCTGATCATCAGCAGCGCGTAGTCGATACCGAGACCGAGGCCGAGGGCGGTGGTCAGGTTGATCGCGAAGATCGACACGTTCGTGGCGCCGCCCAGCAGGGACAGCTCGGCGAACGTGCCGGCCACCGCCACCGTGCCGATGGCCAGCGGCAGCAGCGCGGCGACCACTCCGCCGAAGACGATCAGCAGCAGCAACAGCGTCAGCGGCACGGCGATGATCTCCGCGAGCAGGAGGTCCTTCAGCACCTGGTCCGACAACTCGGCACTGACCGCGGTGCCGCCGCCGGCCCGGACGGTCAGCCCGTCGCGCTCGCCCACATAGGCGTCGATGACGTCCTTGGCGTTGGCGTCCCGCGTCGCCTCGTCACCCTTCACATGGGCCAGCACCATGGCCGAACGCCCGTCGCGGGCCTTGAGCGCATCGCTGTCCGTGTCCCAGAAGGAGATCACGTTGCTGAGTTCGGTCTCCTTGCGGAGCGCGGCCACCAGCTGCCGGCCGCCCTGCTCCACCTCCGGGTCGGTGACCTGTCCGTCACCGCCGGAGACCAGGAGGATCAGGTTCGTCTGCCCACCGAACCTGTCGTTGATGACCTGATGCGCGGCCGTCGACTGCGCATCAGGGTCGTCGAAGCCGCCCCCCACCAGCTTGCCGAAGGCTCCCGCACCCACAACACCCATGACGGCGACGAGTGTTGCGGCGATGACGAGCACTGCTCTGGGCCAACGGACGGTGATCCCTGCTACCCGATCGAACACATCTCTGCCCTTCCCTATCTGCATCTGCGGTTACTGCCGCGCGAGTTGAGGTGCCCGAGTCGGCGTGTGCACACAAGATGCGGAAGGAAGACGGGAGTTCGCTCCAAGTGGTGTGAGCTGTGTCATAGGCGACCGGGTGGGGGTGCCCAAGGTGATCGTCCGGAGGAGGGCGAACTGGGTCGTACGGTTCCGTGCTCGCCGACGCAGGGGGGTCTTCTCCGCCCAGGCGGCGGCGAGTCCGCTCGGCGGGCGATTCAATGTTGGTGATGTATCGTGGACGCATACATCATGGATGCTGGAGGTGTCCGATGTCCGTCACGCAGATTGATCTCGACGACGAGGCGCTGGCCGAGGCCATGCGGCTCATGGGTGTCACGACGAAGAAGGAGACCGTCAACGCGGCCCTTCGGGACTACGTGGCGCGGATCAAGAGGCTTGAGGCTGCGGAGAAGCTGGCCGCGCGTGGTGCGCGAGGCGAGTTCGAGCAGGCGTCGGCTGCGCATGACGCTGAGAAGCGCGCCCGGCGCACGGCCTTCGAGTGATCACGTATCTGGTGGACACCTCGGCCCTGTGGCACCTTTTCCGCACCCCGGGAGCGTTGAGCCCCTGGGAGGGACACATCGCCGCTGGGGTGTTCCGCCTCTGCGAGCCGACACGCGCCGAATTTCTCTGCTCGGCCACCAGCCCGTCCCACCGGGACGAGCTGGCGGAGGAACTCGACGCACTCTGCCTGCTGTCTCCCGTTCCGAAGAATGCCTGGCGTTGGGTCGACACTGCCCAGTACAAGCTGACCCAACAGGGCCAGCATCGCGCGGCAGGAGCGATCGACCTGTTGGTGTGTGCGACTGCCGTCCACCACGGCCATACCGTCCTCCATGTGGACAACGACTTCGCGACGGTGGCGGGCGTGCTCAAGGAACTTCAGCAGCGGGACGTACGAGCCTGATCTCCTGGGGCCGGTTCCCCGCCACCGCCGCTGCGATGGCCGACGCCGGTCTCCGGCCCCGCCGGATCAGCAGACCAAGGACCCGCTCAGTGGCCCCGAGCGCAGATGGCGGCCCCGGGGTTCGGGGTCTGTCAGGCGGCCTGCCTCGACGACGGGGCGGCCGGCCACCAGGACGGTCTGGGGCCAGCCGGTGACCTGGATGCCCTCGTACGGGGTGTAGTCCGTGGCCATGTGCAGGCCGGTGCTGCGGACGGTCCGGGTGGCCGTGGGGTCCCAGATCGCCAGGTCCGCGTCCGCGCCGGGGGCGATGACGCCCTTGCGGGGGTACAGGCCGTTGAGCCGGGCCGGGTTGGCGCACATCAGCTCGACGAAGCGGCCCGCCGGCAGTCCGCCCTTGACCACCAGCTCGCTGAAGATCACCGGCATTCGGGTCTCAACTCCCGGCAGGCCATTGGGCATTGCCCGTACGTCGTGGCTCACCGACTCCTTCTGGGCCGTGTCGTAGCAGCAGTGGTCGCTGCCGATCGTCGCCACCTGGCCCATCAGCACGCGGGAGCGCAGCCCGGCGACCGTGCCGGCGCCGCGCAACGGCGGGCAGCACACGAAGCGTTCGGGGTGCGGGCCCTCGTACGCCGTGTCGTCCAGGACCAGGTGGTGGGCGACGGTCTCGGTGAAAGCGCGTACGCCCCGGCCGCGGGCGCGGGCCACCAGGTCGACGGCCTCGGGTGTGGACTGGTGGACGAAGTACACCGGGGCCGACACCGACTCGGCGATGGCGAGGATCTCGGCGACCGACGCGTTCTCGGCCAACTCCGGCCGCGTACCGGCGTGATGGCACGCGCTGATCGACCCGGCCGCCTCACCGCGCTCCTGCGTGTCCGCGATGATGTGGTCGGCCTCGCAGTGGATGACCACCATGCCGCCCAGGTCCCGCAGTGTCGTCATCACGTTCAGGATGGTCTTCTCGTCGGCCATCGTCTCGCCGCGGTACGTGGTGAACATCTTCACCGTGACGATGCCGTCGGAGGTCAGCGAGCGCAGCTGCTCCGGCACGGTGTCGTCCCACTCGACCACGCACCCGTGCAGCGCGCTGTCGCACAACCCCTGTGCGGCCTTGGCGCGTTGGGTCGCGGCGACGTCGGCCGGGTTCTCGCCGGGGCGCGGGATGGCGAAGTCCACGATGGTGGTCGTACCGCCGAAGACGGCCGCCGTGGTCGCCTGGCGGTAGTCGTCGAGGGAGGTGAAGTCGCCCGAGGTGAAGCCGACATGGCAGTGCGGGTCCACCCCGCCGGGCAGGACGAGGCGTCCGGACGCGTCGATCTCGGTGGTGCCGGGCGGCTGCGCGGCGCGGTACGCGCCCGGTTCCACCACCCCCAGCACCTTTCCGCCGCCCACCAGGACGTCCGCGGTGCCCTGCCAGTCGGCGTTGACCACGGTGCCGCCCCGGACGACGAGGTCGATCGGTTCGGAAGGGGACATGGCGAGCCTCCAGTGAGTCGGTGAGAGGGGTCAGCGCGTGGCGAGGTAGGCGTGCCAGCCGCCGTGGGCCGTGATGTCGACGACGCCGGGGGCCGTCAGCGCGGAGGCGCGCATACGCATCGAGAAGGAACCCGAGCCGTCCTCCAGGGTGATGACGCCCAGTTCGAGTTCCTGCGGCTCCTCGGGGAGCAGCTGCTCGCGCAGCACCTCGTAACTCACCTCGTACACCTCGCCGTTGATCGCCGCGCCGCCCTCCGTGACCGGGTGCAGACCGGGGAACTCGTCGCGTACGGAGAAGAAGCGGTAGGCGGGTGCCGTGTGGGCGGGGCCGAGCAGACGGGCGTCGCTCAGCGCGTGGTTGAGCGTGCCTCCGGACATCGCCTGGCCGTTGACGAACATCCTCAGAGTGGTGGTCATGGTGCGGTGGCCTTTCGGGGAGTGGGGATGGTGACCTTGTGGAGCAGGCGGGCGGGGCCCAGGTCGTCCACCGGGTCGGCCGGGGGCTCCCCGGCGATCTGGCGGGCCAGCGTGTCGCCCCACACCGGGGCGAGGGTGAACGCGTACGTGCCGCCCGCGACGAAGAACCCCGGGTGGCCCGGGACTTCGCCGATCACCGGCATCTCGTCCGGGGTCGCGGCCAGCGGTCCGGCCCACATGCGCAGCAGCCGCAGATCGCCGAGGAACGGCAGGATCCGTCCGGCCTGGGCGAGGTTGCCGGCCATGCTGGGCAGGCTGACGGTGCTGCGGCCCGCCATGTCCAGCTTCGCCGCGGGCCAGCCGCCGCCGATCAGCAGGTTGCCGGCGCTGACCTGCTTGACGGACATGCCCTCGCCGATGTGCTGGACCAGGTGGTGCATCACCGGCGGCACCCGCACGGTCACGTGCATCTGGATCGCGACCGGGGACATCCGTATCCCCACCCCCGCGAGTGCGGAGATCTCGGTGATCCACGGTCCGGCCACGTTGACGACGACGGGCGCGGTCCAACTCCGGTCGCCCGAGAGCACCTTGTAGTCGTCGCCGACCCGCTGGACGCCGGTCACCGGGGTGAAGGCGTGCAGCTCGGCGCCGAGTCGGCGGGCGGCGGACAGATAGGCCGGGGTGATCAGCAGCGGGTTGGCGTAACCGTCGAGTGGGCACCAACTGGCGGCGCGTACACGGTCGGAGAGGAGCGGCAGCTGCTTGCGGGCCTCGTCACCGCTCAGCACCTCGGTGGGGATGCCCGCCTCGCGCTCCCACTCGTGCTTCTCCCTCAACTCCTCTTCCTGTACGGCGGTTTCGGCGACCATGAAGCCGCCGCCGCGCCGCAACTCCACGTCCGCGCCGAGCCGTTCCTCGATCTGTGCCCAGTGGTCCGACGCCCGCCGTTGCAGCGGCAGCAGCCGGGCGCTGTCGACCGGGACCTCCTGGCCGGGGCGACGGGTGTGGATGGCCTGGATGTGGAGGTTGCCCGCGGTGGTGCCGGAGCCCTCCCTGTTGGGGGCGCCGCGCTCCAACACCACGACGCGGTAACCGCGTTCGGCGAGATGGAAGGCGGCACTGGCGCCGAGGATGCCGGCGCCTATGACGATGACGTCCGGCTGTGCGTCGGTCACCGGTCCGCCACCTCCCGCCCTTCGACCGCCTCGACCGTCGTGGCCATCGGCAGCGGTCGCAGCGGCATACGGGCCGCGAAGCACTCCGGTTCCCGGGCTGCGAGGCACTCCGGTTCCCGGTCCGGCCCGGAGCCCCGCGCGGCCAGCGCCGCGACGATGTGGCCGCATTCGCGTCCCTGGCAGGGGCCCATGCCGGCGCGGGTGGCGGCCTTGGTGCCGTGCAGGTCGTTCCAGCCGGTGGCGACGGCCTGCCGGATCTCGCCCGCGGTGACGCCCTCGCAGCGGCAGACCTGGGTGGTGTCGGCGAGGTCGGCCAGAGCGGGCAGGGGGTAGAGGTGGTCGGCCAGTTCCGCGAAGCGGTCCAGGGCACGGGCCCGGCGGCGGAGGCCGGCCACCCGTACGGGCGCGCGTTCCGGTGCCAGGCGGCGCAGGATCGCATGGGCGGCGAGCTGTCCTCGTACACCTGCCGCGTGTACGCCCGCGATGCCGGCGCAGTCCCCGGCGACGTACAGCCCGTCCACCGAGGTCGCGCCGTCCGCGTCCACGACCGGGAGCTGCTCCGTGCCCGTCGGGTCCGGCTCGGTACGGCAGCCCAGCAGCCGGGGGAGTTCGGTGCTGGGGCGGAAGCCGAAGCCGACGCACAGCGCGTCGGTCTCCACTCGGCGGACGCCACCGTCCTCGCCCGCTATGTCCACCGCGGTGACCTGGGTGTCGCCGTGCGCGGCCACCACGCGCGCGCCCTGTTCGACGCGTACGCCGTGCCGGGCGAGGGTCAGCAGATAGCGGGCCGCCTCCGCGAGCCGGGCGGGCTGCCGCAGCGCGCCGCCGACCACCGAAGTCCGGGGGCGGTACGGGTGGTTCAGCTCGACCAGCGCCTCGATCCCGGCGCCCGCCTCCAGCAGCGCGCAGGCGACCGGGAGCAGGAAAGGACCGGTCCCGGCGAGCACCACCCGCCGGCCCACGGGGACCCGGTCCATGGTGGCCAGATGCAGGGCGAACCCGGGGGTGACCACACCCGGCAGCGTCCACCCCGGGAAGGGCAGGGTGCGTTCGTACGCGCCGGTGGCGGCGAGCGTGGCACGGGCGCGCACCTGGCCGAGGGCGCCGGTGTGCACGTCGCTGGTGAACAGGGTGCGGCCGGCGTCCTCGGCGCCCCAGACCAGGGTGCCGGTGCGGCAGTCGACGCCCGACTCCCGTACCTGGCGGATCAGTTCGGTGCCGCGTGGGCGGAAGTCGCCGAAGGCGGCGGTGAGTTGCTCGGCCCGGCGCTTGTAGTACTGGCCGCCGAGGGTGTCGGACTCGTCGAGCAGGACGACGCTCAGCCCGCCCCGGGCCAGGACCAGCGCCGCGTGCAGTCCCGCCGGCCCGCCGCCGATCACCGCGACGTCCGCCTCGGACTCTGTCACGACGTCAGCCATGCGCGGCCGTCGGCAGGGGCTCGGTGTGGGTGCGGATGTCCATGCCGTCGGTGACGTGCGCGGTGCAACTGCGGGAGCCGGGGCGGCCGTTGATGGTCACCTCGCACTCCAGGCAGACGCCCATCCCACAAAAGGGGCCGCGCAGTTGGCCGTTGACCGGGTTGCGGCGCAGCGGCCAGATGCCGGCCGTGACCAGGGCGGCGGTCACGGACTGGCCCGCCCAGGCCTGGCCGGGGGTGCCGTCGATGGTCACGGTGACCGTCTGCGGAAGGGAGTTGGTGCTCATGGCTGTGCTCACAGGGATCAAGAGGGGTGGGGGGTTCACAGGATGCGGTCCAGGAACTGGCGGGTGCGTTCGTGCTCCGGCGCGGAGAAGAACAGGTCCGGGGACTTGTCCTCCACCACCAGGCCGTCGGCGATGAACACCACCCGGTCGGCCGCCGCGCGGGCGAAGCCCATCTCATGGCTGACCACGATCATGGTCATGCCCTCCTCGCGGAGCCGGACCATGACGTCGAGCACCTCCCCGACCATCTCCGGGTCGAGCGCCGAGGTCGGTTCGTCGAAGAGCAGCAGTTCGGGCCGCATCGCCAGGGCGCGGGCGATGGCCACCCGCTGCTGCTGACCGCCGGAGAGCTGGGAGGGGTAGGAGCCGGTCTTGTCGGCTAGGCCGACCATCGCCAGCAACTCGCCTGCCGCGGCCCGTGCTTCGGTCCTGGAGACGCCGTTCACGTGCACGGGACCGGACGCCACGTTGTCCAGCGCGGTCATGTTCGGGAACAGGTTGAACTGCTGGAACACCATGCCGGTCCGCCGCCGTTGGACGGCGATCCGGCTCTCCCGCAGGGCGCCCTTCTCGCCGTAACCGATCCGCTCGCCGCAGATGCTGACGGTGCCCGAGTCGGGCGCCTCCAGGTGGTTCAGGGTGCGCAGGAAGGTGCTCTTGCCGCCGCCCGACGGGCCCAGGACGAGGACGACCTCGCCCCGCCGGACGGTCAGGTCGATGCCCTTGAGGACCTCGACCCCGCCGTACGACTTGCGGACCTGGCGCGCTTCGACGACCGTCTCGGTGCTCATCGGGTCTCCAATTCGAGGACCGTGCTCTTCGTACGGCGGCCACTGGCCGGCCTGTTCTCGTGGCCGCGGCCCACCCGGGCCTCCAGCCACCGCTGGACCAGCCCCCACAGGGTGGTCATCGCCAGGTAGTACAGGGCCGCCGCGGTGAGGCCCTCCAGGACGCGGAAGTTGGTCTGGACGGCGAACTGCGTGCGGCGCAGCAGCTCTTCGACCGAGATCACCGAGACGAGCGTGGTCGTCTTGAGCAGGCCGTTGAAGCTGTTGCCGAGCGGCGGGACCATCACCCGCAGCGCCTGCGGCATGACCACCACCCGGAACACCTTCCAGGGCGGCATGCCCAGCGCGCGGGCGGCCTCGGACTGGCCGCGCGGGACCGAGAGGACCCCGGCGCGGACGATCTCCGAGAGGTACGCCGCCTCGTTGAGGACCAGCCCGGTCAGGGCCGCGCTGATCACGCCGAGGCGCAGGCCCACCTGCGGCAACCCCGTGTAGATGATGACCAGTTGGACCAGCAGGGGGGTGCCGCGCATCAGCCAGACGTAGAAGCCCGTGACCGCCCGGACCGGTGCGATGCGGGACGCTCTGCCCAGCGCCACGAGCACGGCGAGCGGAAGGGCGAGCACCATGCTGACCGTGGTCAGCCAGATCGTCGTCCAGGCTCCCTGAATGAGCTGGGGATTGGTGAGAAAGGAGAAGAAGGCATCCCAGGACCACATGGCTCTCGCCCTTCGATGGTTACTTGGCGTCGACGGGTTACTTCGCGCTGATCGCGCCGGTGGTCACCTTGAGGTCGCCGGTGTAGGCCGTGACGCCGTACTTCTTGAACAACGTCGCCAAGTAGCCGTTCTCGCGCAGGGTGCCCAGCGCGTCGGCGACCGCGTCGGCGGGCTTCTGCTTGCCGAAGCCGAGGGCGAGCGGGGCGGGGTTCATGCCCTTGACCGCCGTCTCGAAGCGGCCGTCCTTCTGGTAGTAGCTGGTGACCGACTCGACGATGGCCACGCCCTCGACCTGGCCCGCGGACAGTGCCTGGTAGGCGTCGGCGGTGGTCGTGAAGGTGCGGACGGTGATCTGCTTCTTGCCCGCCGCCTTCAGTTCCTTGTTGAGCGCGGTGAGGGTGTCGAACTCGTAGCCCGGGGCCTCCACCGCGATGGTTTTGCCGGACAGGGTGTCCTCGGAGGCGATCTTCTTCGGGTTGCCCTTGGCGACGGAGACGGAGACGCCCTGGATCTCGTACGGGACGAGCTTGACGGTCTTGGCGCGCTCCGGTGTGTAGAACATGCCGGTGTCGATCATGTCCCAGCGTCCGGACTGCACGCCGGGGATCTGCGCGTCGAAGGGGATGTTGACGAACTCCGGGGTGAGACAGAGGAGTTTGGCTATCTCGTTGCCGAGGTCCACCCGCATGCCGACGATCTTGTTGGAGGCGTCCAGGTACTGCATGGGCGGCAGGGTCGCGTTGGTCGAGATCGTCAGCGTGCCCGCCTTGACCAGGTCCGCCTTGCCCACCTTGGGCGTGCAGCCGGTCGGGGCGGCGGCGGACGACGAGGACGAGTCCTCGCTGCCGCAGGCCGTGACGGTCAGGAGCAGGGCGGCTGCTGAGGAGGCCGCGATGAGAAGTCTGCGCACGGTCGGTTCACCTTTTTCCGGTACTGGTGGAACAGGGGTGCAGCCCGGCCTCGTCGAGCGCCTCGGACAGGCCGAGCAGCGCGGACGGGTCCTCCAGGGGGAGCAGCGGGGGGCGTACGTGCCCTCCGGGCTGCCCGAGCAGCCGCATGGCGGCTTTGAGCTGCGAGGTGGGTGAGGCGAACCGTGAGCTGTAGTCGTCGTTGACGAGCAGGTTCACAAGCCGTTCGTAGCGTGCGGACCATTCCCGGGCGAGAGCCAAGTCGCCTGCCCAGTAGGCCTCGTAGAAGGGGACGGCGAAGCGGGCGCCGAGGCCGCCGCCGTCGATGTTTCCCGCCCCGCCGAACTCGGCCATGACGGCCATGCCCCGGCGGTGGATGAAGCGGCCGAAGACCTGGACCTTCCCGGCCAGGGCGGCGCAGGTGTCCGCGACCTTCAGCTCGTCGCCTGAGCTGTCCTTGACGGCCACCACGGTGTCCAGTTCGGCCAGCCGGGCCAGGGTGTCGACGGTGATGTCGACGGCGGTGCCGCGCGGCCAGTTGTAGACCATGAGCGGCAGGTCGACCGCGCCGGCGAGGGTGGCGTAGAAGGCGTGGATCTCGTCCTGGCTCGGATGGACGTAGGGCGGCGGGGTGGTGAGGATGCCGTCCGCGCCGATCGAGCGGGCGTGTGCGCCGTACCGCGCGGACTCGGCCACGGTGTACGCGCCGCAGCCGATCACCACCGGCAGCTGCCCGGAGAGTTCGGTGACCGCGATCTCGGCGACCCGGCGGCGCTCCTCGGGGGTCTGGGAGAACCACTCGCCGGTCGTACCGTTCACCAGGACCCCGTGGACGCCGTGTTCGGCGTACAGCCCGAGCAGTTCGCGCCAGGCGTCCTCGTCGAGGGAGCCGTCGGCGGCGAAGGGGGTGGGAGCGGCGGGCCAGTAGCCGCGCCAGGGGACGGTGCTCGAAGGGGTCATGCTGTGCTCCGTGTGGGATCGATTGCACAGCACGGTGGCAGCGGGTCGGGGCGGGGGTCAATGCCGTTCTGGCCGGAAACTGCTCGTGAAACGCATTGTTTACGCCACTGACTTCACCGGATCTGCCATCATGGCGATCTCGACTCAGCGTGTGAGCAGGGTCGTATGGGATCGATTTCATGATCGGATCAGATCGGATCGGGGGTGGGCGGGTGGCAGTCACCTTGGACGAGGTGGCCGAGGCCGCAGGGGTCTCCAAGAGCACGGCCTCGCGGGTGCTCAGCGGGTCCAGCCGGGTCAGCGACCGGACGAAGCGCGCGGTGCAGTCCGCGGCGGAACGCCTCGGCTACCGGCCGAACCGGATCGCCAGCGGACTGCGCACACGGCGCAGCAACCTCATAGGGCTGGTGATCACCAACCTGGTGAACGCCTCCTTCCACACCATCACCGGGGTGCTCCAGCAGCGGCTGGACGAGTGCGGCTACCAGGTGCTGCTGTGCGTGACCGACTCCGACCCGGTACGCGAACGCCGTTACCTGGACATGCTGTTGGACCATCGCGTCGACGGCCTGATCATCGTGGGCACCGGCGACAACACCGCGACGGTCCGTGAGGTGAGCGCGGCCGGCATCCCGGTCGTCAACCTGATGCGCACCCCCGACGGCGCTCCCGGTGACTCCGTGATGGCCGGCGACCGGGAGGGCGCCGAACTGGCCGTCCAGCACCTGCTCGGCCTCGGACACCGGCGGATCGCCTTCATCGGCGGCCCGGCGAGCGTCGACTCGGGACGCGACCGTTACGCGGGGTTCGCCGCCGCCCTGGGGGCCGCCGGACTCGAACCCGATCCCGTCCTGTGCGCGCGTGGCCCGTACACCGTGCCGTTCGGCGCGGAGGCGGTCCTGCGGGTGATGGGCGCGGACGACCCGCCCACCGCGTTGTACAGCGCCAACCACGAAGCGACGTTCGGGGCGCTCGGGTCCCTGGTGCAGCTCGGGGTCCGGGTGCCGGAGCAGCTCTCGCTCGTGTGCCACGAGGAGGCGCCCTGGTTCCCGTACTGGCACCCGCCGATCACCGTCGTCGACAACGGCGCCCGCGACCTCGGCGAGCTGGCCGCGGAGCAGATCCTGCGCCGCATCGGCAGCCGCGCCGACAGCAGCTCCGGCAACGGCGATTCCGGTAGCGGCGATCCCGGCCCGGAGGGCGTCGGCCGGCTCATCCGCGTCGGTTCGCGGCTGGTGGTACGCAGTTCGACCACGGCTCCGCGTCTGCCGGGAGGCTGACGGCCGGCTCTTCGGCCGGCCCCGCGGCACCGTCCGGTGCCCTCCCGTACAACGTCTTGCCCTCGGCGTGAGTCTGACGGGGCGGCATGGGTTGGAGTGGCCGTTCCTGACGGCAGTCCCAGCGCGGTGCCGACGCACTGACCGGGCGGGCCGATGGGGGTGGGACGCGTGAGACGCACGACTCTGCGTACGGTGTCGAGAAGGAGACGGGCGAGGGCCGGGGCGGTCTCCGTCGCGGCGGCCCTGGCGGTGGTGGCCGGGCTGCTGCAGTTCACGTCGGGACCGGCCGTCGCGGCGGACGGTGAGGACATGCCGTCCGTCACGCTGACCGGCGCGCACCGGGCGGCGCCTCGGCAGGCGTCGCTGGCCGCGGCGGACGACACCGGGTACCTGTCCGTACAGAATTCGCACGTGTCCGAATCCCCGGCGACCTGGGTCGGCCGCGACGGCTCGGCCAGGGAATACCCGCACCACGCCTACGCGTACGCCTACAACGGCGGCCTCGGCCTTGAGCGGGCCGCGGGGACGACGAACGTGTACCTGGTCCGGAACTACGCCACCGGCACGGCGACGCGCTTCTATGTGCCGGCCGGTGACCGGGCCACGTACGTCTTCGCCGAGAACCGTCTGCTGGTCGCCCGCCCGGTCGGCGAGAAGTGGACGCTCGTCCTGCTGGAGATCCCGGCGGGCGGCGGGCAGCCGGTCGAGCGGCCGGTGACCGGCGTCGCGGACGACTTCGGCGGGTACGTCCTCGAACAGGGGCTGGACACGCGGGGGGCCGCGTTCTGGTACAAGCCCGACAGCGACCACGACGGCAACGCCGACGCCGACGCCGACGGGCGCACCGCGCTGCTCGACTTCGACACCGCCACGATGACGTACGTGCCGAGCGAGAACTTCCGCTACCTGCAGTACCCCCACCTGGCCGGCGACAAGGCGCTCTTCTACGCCAGCGACAGGGACTTCCGGACCTCGCACCTGTACGTCATCGACCGCGATCGCCCGCAGGCCCCCGGCCACCTGGTCGATCTTCCGCGAGCCGCCCTTCTTGAGGCCCGCGTGATCGGCGACTGGGTGCTGTACCCGGACACGGCCAAGGGCCCGATCCGCGCCGTGCCGGTGACCGGCGGCGCGGCACGCACGCTGCTGCCCGCCTCGAACGGTTCCTTCGCCGACGGCGACGACGGCAGCCTCTACATCGAGGGCGGTACGGACGCGGAGCACTGGGCGGTCCAGCGCGTCACCCTGGGCACGGACGGGACCCCGGCCGTCGATCCGATGGTGCCGCTGCCCCCGGTCTCGGTGTACGAGGCCGGTGGTGTCGCGGTCGACCAGGGACGGGTCCTGCTCGGCACCGAGAAGGCGAACGCGCCCGACCCGGCCTCCGGCACCGATCTCACCGCCTCCGCGCTCTCCCTGGCGGCCGACGGCACGCTGACCGCCGCACCGCCGGAGAACCTGGGCGACCTCGGGTACGACGTGTACGACCCCGCGTACACCTACCACGTCGACTGCTACGAGGAGTGCCTGCGGCTCGTCGGCACGGGGGAGAGCGACGTCGCCCACCCGCAGGACGGGGTCTCGGCGGTCCTGGCCGCGTCGGGTTCGTACACCGTGGTCCGTACGACCCGGGGTACGCAGGAGGTGCGGGACGGGACCAAGGTGCTGGCCACCGGCTCCTGGCCGGCCGTCGCCCTGTGGGGGAACACCCTGTGGACGACCGGGACCGACGCGAACGGCGCGACCTGGTTCAACAGGGTCTCGCTGCCGTCGATGGGGAAGCTGGAGAGCATTCCGCTCGCCGCCTGCCTGCCGACCGATCTGCAGGTGGTGGGCCGGTACGTCTACTGGTCCTGCGGTCCGGACGGACGAGCGGGCGTGTACGACCAGGAGAGACATGCGGTGCAGGACGTACCGCAGGGCTACGCGCTGCTGGGCGACGGCTATCTGGTCTCCCAGGACGACGAGGCCGGCAAGCTGCTGATCACCTATCTGCGGGGCGCGGTCCCCGCTGCCAAGGTCGGTACGGAGGAGCTGGGTCCGCTGCCGTCCCCGGCGTACGCGCCCGCCGATCTGCGCGGCCGGTTCTGGAACGTGGACCGGTTCGGCGGTCCGGTCGCCTACTCGACGGCGTCGGGTGACGTGACGGTGAAGTGGCCGCAGGTGACCACCTCCCCGCTCGCGGCGACCGACGCGACCGCCCCCGCCTCGGTCGATCTGCGCGAGGGCACCCACTTCAAGGGCGTCTGGCATCTGAACAGGCCGGCCGTGAGCTGGAAGTTGACCGTCGCCACCTCCGCCGGTGCTGTCGTACGGACCGTCACCGGCGGCCCGGTGCGCGGGAAGCTGACCGCGACCTGGGACGGGCGGGCCACGAACGGGGCGCTGGTCCGCACCGGCACGTACAGGGTGACCCTGACGGCCAGCACCCCGAGTGAAACGTCGGCGGACACGGGCACCGGCACGGGCACGGATACGGCCGCGGAGACGTTTACGACGATCTACGACAAGCCGCTGTCGGTCCGCTCCCCGGAGCGCCACGACTTCGGCCGGGACGGCATCGGCGACCTGGTCACCTTCGACAGCGCGGGCC
>NZ_JBSFMT010000076.1:0-46078 GCF_053599695.1 Streptomyces sp. NPDC000878
AAGTGGAGTCAGAACTCACCGACATCAACTGCCCACCGACATCACTGGAGTCAGAACCCACCCACAACTGGCCTCAAGACTCACCTACAAAGCCACAACGTCGTCGACGACCGCGGTGAACTCGTCACCGTTGTGGTTGTCGAAGGCCAGGAGCAGCCCGTATCCGGTGTCCGTGCGCTCCAGGTCGGCGCCCCAGCAGAACTCCCGGTAGGCGTCGGTGTCCAAGGTGGCGGGGGTGACGAGCGCCACCCGAAGGATGGTGAACATGTGGTCTCCTCTGCGCTGTAGTCGCCGAACTGGGCGGTATCGCCTCCCGTCCCGGATCGGCGGGACGCTGACCAGCATCAAGGCGGTGCAGTGCCGCCTCGGACCCGACGGCGCGGGCCCCCTGCTTCAGTGGGAAGAGCGAGCACGGCTCTACCGCATCGACGACGCCCTCGTGGCCGGGCTCACGAGGGCCTTCGCCATGGCCGATGTCCGGCCCGATCTGCTGCGTGGTGACGGCTCGTCACCTGTCATCTGACGCGGCCACGCCACCGGTAGAAGAACGTCTCGCCGGGCCCCGAGCCGAGCTGGATCGGCATACCGGCCAACAGGGTGCCCACGTCGATCGTCTGGCCGGGCCGAAGCACAGTGAAGCCCTGGCGCGTGTAGTACGGACCGAGCTCGCGTCCGGTCTCGAACCCGCCGAACAGCAGCATGTAGTCCAGCTGCCAGTACAGCTGCACGCACCGCTTCAGCAGGGCGGCCCCGATCCCGCGGCCGCGGGCGTCCTTGCTGACCGCGACCGCTTTGATCTTCGCGTACTTGAGCATCGACAGCAGAGCGTGCTGTCCGTGCCCGGGCAGTTGGCTGACTGTGGAGATGACCGTGCCGGACGGGACGGCCAGCAGCGCCCCGAGGACCTGCCCCTCACGGTCCTGTGCGACCAACGGCAGTGACATCGCGGCCGCCGCCGACTGCATGTCATCGGCCGCAGCCGCACGCACGAGCGGTTCGACCAGGCGGGCACCCGCAAGGCCGTCCAGCAGCCATGTCCCGCACCGCCCTTCGGCCAGCGACTCAAGATGCCCCGTCTCCAAGTCGTCGGACGCCTCCGTCAACAGCGCGGTAATCACAGCGGCCTCCTCCGGCCGTGCGAACCGTATCCGCACCCCGCCGGTCCCGGGTAAGCCATCGATCAGCTTCTGCCGCGTCACTCGCGCCAGCCCAGCCGCCGAGCCAGACCTCTTCTTCGTCTTCTTCGCCATCCCCGAGAACTACCCACCGTCGCACTGGCCAGCACCCGGCCATTCGCTGGCCAGAGCCGAGGCTCTGGAATCAGTCGGTCTTCTGCCAGATGCGGACGTCAAGGCTCGCGTTCTCGGCTTGCGGGTGCACGGCAGTCACGGTGACGAGTGCCGTACGTCCTTCGTCGGTGATCAAACAGACCTTGTCTCCCGCAGTAAGTGAAAGGGTTGCGAGGCGCTGTCCCTGGGTCTGCGCGAGAAGGGCGCATTTTGCGGAATCCGGGTTCTCCCCTTTGGGGACCACCGCCAAGCCCACTCTAGAGCTCGTCAATTCGGCCTCTTGTCCGTCACTGATTTGCAACACCGCGATGTCGCCGCCAGTTGGGAGGTCGGCCTGGGGAGGAATCGAGTCCAGGTTGAAGTCACCTGAGACGAGGAGCGAACCGGACCAGCGCACCGCAGGAGAGCTGGAAGTGGAAGCCGGCGCACCGGAGGCGTCCGAAGGTGCAGGTGCAGGTGCTGTTGTCGTGACGGTGGCTGTGGCCGTGATTGTTGCCGTCTCGACGCTCGCGGCAGGCGAGTCGATCCCGGCGGCTGGCAGCCCGATGAAGCCCACGAAAAAGGTGAGGACTCCAGTCACGGCGGAAATGAGGGCGGCAACGGCCATCCAGTGTTCTGGTGTCTTTGTGACACGCGGCTCGCCATGCGGTGGCACAGGTGGAGGTGGAATTGCCATGAACGGCCCCCCGGTCAGTGGTGTAAGGCGCAAGCGTTTCACCAGACTGGCAGACGCATCACCTCCTTCCGATTCTGTAACGTGATTGTGCTGTTACTGAACGTGAATAGGGTGATGGGCCGCAGTCGCTCGCCCCGGTTCGGCTAGTTCACGAGTTCGCGAAGGGCGGGTTGCCGAAGAGGACGGCGGGCCCGTCGGAGTGGGCCCGCCGTCGGTGTCAGTGGCGGGTCTCCCACCACAGGATGAGCAGGGTCACCGCGCCGCTGCCTAGCCGGGTCGCTGCCCCCTGGAGGAAGTGAGTCTGGACATCCTGTCCATGGCTTCCGAGCCATGTGCGCAGGTGGCTGCCTGTGTCGTGGAGCCGCTTGAGTAGGTGCCTCGACCTGCGTTTCGCGTTACTCTCGTCCAACGGAGTTCCTCTCGTTGATAGGCGTGCTGGATCACCGCGCAGGGAGCCCTCCCAACACCGTGGCCTGAGAAACCAGTTGGGGTTCAGGGCTCCTTCTGCGCGTTCAGGGAGTGTATCGACGGCCGCGAACAGTCCGTTCCGGCGTCGTAGCCCGGGGCAGCAACGGGTCCCGTCTCGTTCCGTCTCGTACCGTTTCGTTGAACCGAGCGGCCCATGGCCCTGCTGAAGGTGCAGGTAGATGACGTGGGCTCAGCCGTGAGGTGATGCCCGTCACATGCTGCCCCTCCGAGGTGCTCAGGGCGGTCAGCGGCGGGTGAAGTCGTGCAGTCGGTCGGCGAGTTGCTGGTCGGGGCGCCGGACGATGATGCACGAGCCGGTCTTGTCGGTGGCGAGGCGGTCGACTTCCATTTCGAGGCCTCCGGTGGGCGGGCTGGTGAGGCTGGAGCCGGTCCTGCGGACGTACGTCGCGACGGCTTCCAGGGTGGCGAGGAAGTCGCTGTCGGGGGCGTCGGAGTCGAGGACGTCGTGGGTGACCTCGTGGAGCCAGTGCCGTGCCTCGCGCGTCTCGCCGAGGGCGAGGTGGTGCAGGTGCAGGCAGTAGGCGGCGGCGCGGTGGCCGGCCCCGGCGGCGAGCTGCCACCAGAACTGGGCGCTCTCGCGGTGGTCGGTGAGGTGGAGCAGGCACGCGAAGACGAGGGCGCCGTCGACGTCCAGCTGGTCCGCGGTCACTTCGTCGGGTTCCTGGGCGAGGCGGTCGACGTGGTCGGCGGCGTCGGGCTTGTTGAGGACCCAGCGGCACACCACCGACAGCCGCTGGCCGGCCTCCGTGGCGCGGACCATGTCCGGGTTCGGCGTCGGTGACGCGGTGGCCGCGTCGGCGGCGAGGCGGCGCAGCGCGGCGCCGACGTCGAAGCCCTCGTGCCGCGTGGTGGGCAGGCGCGCGTCGGCCAGGAGGGCGTCGATGGTGGTGCTCACTGTCCCGGTCCTTTCTTGCTCTTGCTGGGCGTGGCGGGCAGGCGCAGCTGGATGCGCAGGCGCTCCTTGCCCTTGCGGCCGTGGTAGTCGACGGTGCGGGTGTCCAGGCCCATGTAGCGGGCGATCCGCTTGGTGGGGTAGCCGAGCAGGTGGCGCAGGACGATCACGGTGAACTGCCGGGTCGGCAGATCCAGGATCGCCTCGTACACGCGGTTGGCGTTGCTGCTGAGCTCCATCTGGCTGCGGACCGCTTCCAGGTTCTTCGCTATCGGGCCGTTGATGAGGAACGCCGGCGGGCGTCCGTCGGCTTCGAGGCGGCGGGTGACGCCCCGGTGCAGCACGGCCAGGGTCTGCTGTTCGAGGTCGCCCTGCTGCAGCAGATCGTCCCAGCCGCCCAGGATGGCCAGGAACACCTGGTGGACCACCTGTTCGGCGACCCGGCGGCTGCCCAGGTGGATCTCCGCGAAGTCATGGAAAAACTCCTGATGCCCCAGATAGAAGGCCTCGAAGTCGAGCGGCAGATCGGGAGGGGCCTGGACGGGCTGGCCGTGGCCGCCGTCCTGGGGCGATACGTCAGTGGTGACGTCGCCGTTGCCCATACGGTCCTCCATGCGATGCGGGCACCGGACTCTCCATCGAGGCCGGTGAAATCCAGCGCGGGCCAACTTGCCCGCGCGAACGCCCAGTTGATTGGGCCCTCACGCACCACCCTGTCGACTTTCAGGGCCTGAAACTCATGCGACCCCCGAAAATCGTCACTCACCGATCTTGACCGTAAGCGGAACGTTAGTCCCCTCATGGGTCAGGTGTTCTGAATATGCCTGGTGAGCTGGGAAAACGAGGCCTTGCGGAGAGGTTCACTGTTCAAGAACCGCCTGGTTCGTGTCAGACGTCACACTCTGCTCTCTTCTGTACAGACATCTGACGACGCGCTCCCGCCACCCGCAGCCTCCTCTGTGCAGAACCGATCCGCCGTCACCCGATCGAGGGGCGCGCGGTGGTGAGAGCGAACCCGCCCGGCGCCAGCCCGGCAGCGTGCCACCGCCCGCCCTCTGGCCGACCGCCTCACGGGTCCCCTCCCGCGCGGCCAGCGGACCTCCCTGATGGCACTCCGCCTCGTCCCGGGGCTGGGGAGCCTGTGTGACTTACCGGCCGTACGGGTGAGCCGACGGCGGATCGCCGGGCAGCGTGCCGGGCCCGCCCGCTACGAAGATCACGAACCGTCCGTGACCTTCGAGAGGAAGCCCCTTGCACCCCGCCCGCTCCCGAACCGCCGGCGCCGCTGCCGCCGTGTTCTGCGCGCTGACCGTCCTGCTCTCCCCCGCCACCGCGCACGCCGCCGCCCCCGGCGACACCGTCGCCCTGCCCGTACGCGACGCCCTCCACGCCCTGACCGTCCAGACCGAGGACCGCACCGGGTACGAACGCTCGAAGTTCCGCCACTGGGTCGACGCCGACCGCGACTCGTGCAACACCAGGCAGGAGGTCCTCCTGGAGGAGGCCGTCATCGCGCCCGCCCAGGACTCCAACTGCGTGCTGACCGGCGGGTCCTGGTACTCCCCGTACGACGACATGTACTTCACGCAGGCCCGCGCTCTCGACATCGACCACCTGGTCCCGCTCGCCGAATCCTGGGACTCCGGCGCCTCCACGTGGACAGCGGCCGAACGCCAGGCCTACGCCAACGACCTCGGAGACGCCCGCGCGCTGATCGCGGTGTCCGCCACCAGCAACCGCTCGAAGTCGGACCAGGACCCGGCCACCTGGCAGCCCCCGGCGGCCGGCTACCGCTGCACGTACGCCACCGACTGGATCGCCATCAAAACCCGCTGGAACCTGACCGTCGACCCCGCCGAACAGACCGTTCTCGCCGACGTCCTCGCCGGCTGTCCCAACAGCCCGATCGAGGTCACCCGCGCCCGCTGACCCCGGCCCTCCTCAGGAAAATGCGTCCGGTTCGGCGGGCCGACGCGAGGAGAATCGTGCGCATGCTCCACTCGCCCAAGTTCCCCGTCTCCGACCGCGAGTACGTCCAGCGGGTCCGCCGTCACCCACCCAGTTCCCTTCTGCCCCTGATCGCGCAGGTGAGCTCGCTAGTACCGACGAAGGCCGACTGGCAACAGGCCTCGGTGAAGCTGAACCGGCACCCACGCGTCGGGGTGCTGTACCGGCCGTGGGCTTTTGCCGATGCCGCCTGGGTGTCACTGACCCGTGGGAACGAGTATCGGCAGCGGCTGGCGGCCGCGGACGACCTGGAGGAGATCCTCGCCCAGTACCTGGCGCTGGACGATGTCTACCGGCACCTGCCGGTCGGCGATCGGCTGGCGGGGTACCTGCTGCGGGTGGCCGGGCAGCAGTTCACCTGGCAGGAGGACGACTTCTCCGAGCTCGCCCGCAGCCTGGCACTGCTGGTCCAGACGGAGCCGACGAAACCGCTGAAGGCCCTCGTCACCGGCTGGGAGCGGGACGTGCTGGGCTGCCCGCTGTCGGACTACGTGGGGCTGGGGCAGCTGCTGTTCACCGTGGCGATCCACCGGCAGGGCCGCTTCGACTTGGACTCGGTGCCCGAGAACGAGCTCGCCGTGTTCAAGGAGCTCACGAGTCGCGACGCAGTGGAGGCGGTGCTCGAACGGCACTTCGCCACGGGGGCAGAGGAGGCACGCGCCCGTGCCGCAGGCGGACTGACCTCTTCCGACCCACGGATGCGGAGGTACACGGCGAACCCGCTGCGCTCCAGGCCCCTGGTGCGGGGATTCGGGTGCGACTACCTGATCCCGGTGACACCCGCCGTGCTGGGCAAGGTCAGCCCGATGGGCCTCTACTACACGGGGATGGATCACTTCGGCAGAGGCAGCAAGGCGTTCGAGATGTTCGCGGGAGACCTGGGCGAGCTGTTCGAGCATTACGTGGGCCGACATCTGCGGCTGCTTCCCGATGCCGAGGTCCATCACGAGATCGTCTACGGCAAGGGCGGCGGCAAGAGGAGCGTCGACTGGATCGTGGTCCTGCCCGGTCTCGTGCTGCTGCTGGACGCCAAGTCGGCCCGGCCCACCGCAGGCCTGCGGCTCGGGCCGCAGCAGACGTTCGGCGAAGAGCTGAACAAGAAGCTGGGCAAGGCCATCGGGGAGCAGATCCCGAGGACCGCGAAGCTCATCCGGGACCGGCACCCGAAGTTCGCCCACATCCCCCACGATCGGCCGATGTTCGGAATCGTGATGACGATGGAGCCGTACCACCTGGTCAACACCCCCGAGTTCCGCCACGTCCTGCCGTCCACGGACGTGCCCACGGTGGTGGCCTCGGCAAACGAACTCGAGGACGCCGTCGTCGCGACGACTCCCAGCCTGGAGGAGGCGATCCTGGCCCGGATCGAGCAGCCACCGCCAGCCGGATGGTCCCTGCGGGCTCTCGCCGACGGACGGCCCGTCATCAATCCGATCCTGGACGAGGCATGGGCGCTCTACCCGTGGGGCGCGGAACACACCGCTCCCCCTGAGGGCGGGGCATCAGCGGAGTCCTGAACGAGTGCCCCGATCGGCGGGACAGGGTGTGCGACACAAGCGCGACACCGTCCCGTGATGCTGGCGAACGAACCGGCTGGGGAGGGGCGATGACGAGGGACAGTTACCGGGACCTGCGCGTTCCCGGCGACACCGGGCGGCCTCTGCGGGAGGAGATCGCGCGCCTGGTCTACTGCTTCGACGCGGTCGCCGACGACGACCGGACCCGCCAGGACTACCTCGCCGCCGCCGACAACATCGCGGCTGCCCGCCGGCGATGTCGCCCGCTGGGTGCCGCCGGTGCTGCTGCAGCAGGCCGCCGTGCTGGGCCAGCCAGAGGTCCTCGCACGGCTCTCACGGGCTCAGGTGGGGCCAATCGACTCGTTCACAGCAGGCCCCGAAGATCGCTAATCGGGGCCGGAAGACTCGTTCGAAGCCAGAAACCTTTGCTACCTACCCGGGCCACCTCATCACGGTGACGCTGTACCGGCCGAATGCAGAGGGGCCGAACCACTTCACCGAGACAGTGCTCGCCACAGCCCACTTGAAGGGTTCGGACGACAACTACAAAGAAGTCACCGTCGATCTGACAGACCAGACGTCGCCCGCTTTCCTCAGCATCCGCGTACGCATCGACACCGAAGTACCCCCTGGGCTGTACGACGACTTCGTTGTGACCCACCTGTTCAACAAGTCGGAGGACTCCTCCTTCGTGGCCTCACTCGGGTTCCGAGCCTGAGTCATCTCTCAGCTGGTCGTCTTATAGGGGCCCACGTCGTGCCTGCCTGCTGGCCGACGGCGGGTGGTGTGACAGAGCCCGGCCGGGGCGATTACGGGCCCAGCCAGGCTCTGCGTGCGTAAGTAGCTGTTGTCTTTCCGATCTTGAGAGATGCGCGTCGAACGGGAGTCCCGATCGGGTGGTCGCGGGGCCCTTGGCGCATACGGATAGGGCCTCCTGAACAGCTCGTTGGTGTCGAATCACCGAGCAACATCAGGAGGCCCTGGTGCCGAAGTGTTCCCTGCCGACGGCGGGGCCGTCCAGTTCGGTCGCCCTGGAGTGTGACTGCCTGGCTCACCGGTTCGGAAACGCCGCCGACAACGGGTCCCGGCAGCGCCGCTATCCGACGGACATGACGGATGAGGAATGGACGGCCGTCCGGCCGCTGCTGCCGGTACCGGGCTGGATGCGCGGTCGGGGTGGCCGGCCGGAGGCGTATTGCCACCGGACGATGCTCGATGCGATCCGGTATCTCGTGGACAATGGCATCAAGTGGCGGGCGATGCCCGCCGACTTCCCGCCGTGGGACCGGGTTTACGCATTCTTCCGACGCTGGCGTAACCATGCTCTGGTCAAGGAGTTCCACGACCGGCTGCGCGGCCAGGTCCGCGAGCGGCTGGGGCGGGATGCGGAGCCGACGGCCGGGGTGATCGACTCGCAGTCCGTCAAGGCGGACGCCGTCGTCGGCGCCGACAGTCGCGGCTTCGACGGCGGCAAGCTGATCAACGGCTGTAAGCGGCATGTCGTGGTCGACACGCTCGGCCTGCTGCTGGGGGTGATGGTCACGGCCGCGGATGTCGGGGACCGCACCGCCGCCCAAGTCCTGCTTGAGCAAGTGGCAGGCGCCCACCACCTGTTGGCCCTGGTCTGGGCTGATGGCGGCTATACCGGCAGTCTCGTCGAGTACTGCCTGGCCGCGCTTGCGCTGGTCGTTTCGATCGTCAAGCGCAGCGACGACGCCAAGGGGTTCGTGGTGCTGCCCAAGCGGTGGATCGTCGAGCGTCTCTTCGCCCACCTGATGCGAAGTCGCCGCCTGGTGCGCGACTTCGAGCGGCGCACTGCCAGCGCCGAGGCGATGGTCTACTGGTCGATGATCGGGCTCATGACCCGCCGCCTGGCCCGGCCACACCCGCAGCGAGGGTGAACCGGCCCGGCTGCTGCTCGGCCAGCCAGCCGCGGGCGACCAGGCGTTTCGCCTTCGACCGCAGTGCCTCCACCCGTGCCGGCACCACATCCATGCCGAACTCAGCGGCCATCTCCTGGCAGGTCAGCGGCCCTTGATGCAGACGGGCCCGGTCCGCGAGCGCCTTCAGGATGCGCTGATAGTCCACCGACAGCACCGACCAGGCCAGCCCCTCACGCCACACCGGCACCTGCGACTTCGGCTTCGCCGCATCTCGGGGCGCCGACTGCGCGTCCGCATCCCGCGGATCCTCGGTGACCTCCGCCTCGGCGGTGCTGTCGCCGTCCGGAGCCAGCACCGTATCGACCCGCCTTCGGGCGATCGCCCACTCCTGCCATTCCTGCTCGGCCGCGGCCAGCTCGGCCTGGATACGGTCAGCCTCCTCCCGCAACCCGTCGACTCGACGACGAGCAGCGAGCTCCTGCTGTTCCAACAGTCCAACAACCGACGGCATCCGCGACCTCCCGGGAACGACGACCCGACAGGCCACCACTCCCACGGAACCACCGCTCCTATCCCCGACCAGCGGAAACGCAGCGATCACGTCCGAAAAGACAACAGCCTCTAAGGCTGCTCCGCTCAGAAGCCCTCTTCGCGTAGGTCAGTGCCGGGTCTCCCACCACAGCTGTGCTCGCTGTGCGGCGCCGCGCAGGAGCTGGAGCCGTTGCTGCGGGGCTTCGACCATGGCTTCGACGTCGGCGACGGCGGCTGACCTGACGTTCACTCTCCAGGGTGACCTGGGGCAACAGCCGCGTACGTGTTGTGCGTCAGGTGCGCAACGAGCTGGCCATCGGGGCGGGTGCGCAGTCAGCCTTCGGCCATGGAGAAGTTGATCGATCTGGCCGACAGTCTGGCCAACAGTGCGCTCGTGTCTGGGGCGGTCATCGCCGTCCTCGCGTCGTGGCTGACCGTGCGCGCCCGCAACCGTCAGGATCAGCAGTCGGAGATCGGCGCTCTGCGGGTGCAGGCCGACGCGATGACGGTGGCGTTGGCGGAACTGCAGGGCACGGCCGCCGCCAACCGCCTGCTGTGGGAAGGTCCGGCTGAGCGGGCGCGGTCGTTCCTGCTGGCCACGCTCGCCTTCGCCGGGGGCGCCGCCCGGGCCCGGATCGCGGGCGGCACGGACGGGCTGAGCATGCTGTCGGGCCTCGGGCATGCGGCGGAACTGTTGAGCTGGGACCGCCGGGCGACCAAGCAGACCGTGGCCGCCGTACGGGGACCGCTCGCCCGGGTCGCCGCTGCGGCGGCGCCGCTGATGCGCTACCCCGACCCGGCCGTCGCCGTCGCCACCGAGCAGCTGCTCAACGCCGCTGGGGACGTGGAGAACACCGCGCGCCTGGAGGCGGCCCTGGACGTGTTCGGGCAGGCCGTCCGAGCAGCCACCGCACCACGGCTGTCCTGGTGGGCACGGCACCGCGCCTCCCGGACGTCCTCGTAGGACGCGAAAGCACCCTGGCCCCGGTGCCGCCGGCCTTCGCCGGGCGTGCGACATAAGCGCGACACCACCCCGAGATCCTGGCGTGCAAGGCGAATTGGGGAGGGGCGATGGCGAAGGACAGCTACCGGGACCTGCGGTGTCCCGCCGACACTGGCCGGCCGCTGCGGGAGGAGCTCGCGCGCCTGGTCTACGGATTCGACGCGGTCGCCGATGCCGACCGGACCCGACGGGACTACCTCGCCGTCGCCGACAACGTCCTCGAGTTCCTCGCCCGCCGTGCCGTACACACGGGCGACGATCCGTCAGGAGGGGTGAACCGGCCACCCGTGGCGGTGAACGCGTTCTGGCGGGCCCGGGCTCGCCGTCAGTACGTTCCTCCTGGCCGGGCGAGCGAGGGGGGACGATGAGCGGGCGGGGCACGCTGTGGGCGCTGCGGATCGCGATGTGGGTGCTGATCGTGGTCGCCGTACCGGTGTATCTGGTGTGGCTGGTGCGGGTCGGCTACCTGACCGGGCAGCGGCTGCCCGCCGGTGATGTCGCCCGCTGGGTGCCGCCGGTGCTGCTGCCGTCGGCCGCCGTGCTGTTCTGCTGGATGGCCGGGACGACCTGGTGGATGAGCGCGGTGGCGCGTACGCCGTCGCCGCTGCGGGAGCCGTGGATCGCCGCGACGCTGGTGTTCACAGCGGTCGCCTCGGTGTTCTGCGGCGTCGCGGTGTTCGACGAACCCGACCTGTCAGCCGGGCTGCTGAGCGTCGTGATCACCGGGCTGGGCATGGCAGGCCTCTTCTTCATCCCGGCCGCGCGCTCCCGCGAGCTGCCGGACGTCGTCCGCCGGCGCTCTGCCCGTTCCTCCGAAGACCCGGCGGCGTAACCGGGCACGGTACGGAGGCGTTGGACACAGTGTCGCGTCACGCACATCCGATCCCCGCGGATACGCGCGTGAGGCCCCGCACCGAGCTGCTGCGCCGGTACGGGGCCTCGTGCGTGCGAGCGGGAGGTCAGCCGCTCTGAATGGCCGCCAGGGCCTCGTACGACAGTTCCTGGGTACGGGTGGCGGCCTCGCCGGACACCCAGGCGAAGACCTTCGGGTCCGGCTGGGCGCCATGCCGACGGTCGCCCGCGGCAGCGGTGTCCTCGCCGCCGGATTCCAGGAGCGCGGTGACGTACCGGGCGAGCTCGGAGGGGCCTCCCCCGCCGTAACCGCTGCCGTAGGCGCGTCCGTTCTCCTCCGGCAGGATCGACAGCAGGCCGTCGCGGGTGCGGATCCAGAACATGCCGCTCTGTCGGTCGATGATCAGGCGGTGGAACTCGTCATCCGGCCGCAGATCGAGCGGGGCGTACGCCTTGTAGGTCCACTGATCGATGTTCCCGCTGACGGTGCGGTAGTGGTCCGCCACGACCGGCAGCCCGAACTCTGGGTCCATGAACGTCTTGAAGCACACGCACCCTGATCCGCCGACCGCCGCCGGGGAGTCCTTGTCGTCGTCCACGCACGCATGGAACAGATCGGCGATCTTGTCCGACGCCACGAGCGTCGTGTGCAAGGGGTTCGGCGCGCACGGCTGGAGCCTGCCCAGCCACTCCTTCACGTACGGGGACTCCCGCTCGATGGACACCGTGCCGTTCCACGCCGCCCCGACGATGCCGTACTTCGGCTCGGTGTAGAGGACGAAGTGGGCGTAGCCCGAGGCGGGGGTGTAGACGGGTTCTAAGTCACGCGGCTGATAACTCAACTGACCGTTTCTCCCTGTGTGTTGAGGGTGTTGTGTTGGTCGGGTTCATCGACGGTGCCTCAGTAAGGCGGCGTCTGACTAGAGCGCGATCGACAAGCACCCCCCGGTTGTGTGATGCAGGTCACGCAACCTGTCTGCTGTTCCGTCTAACACGGCGCGCCCTGGATTCCACAGAAAGGACGGAGAGGTGCGTCCCCGAGCACGCTCCACCGTCCCCCTGATCACCGTGGAGCATCGCGGATGCGTGAGAACAGCAGCATGTCCGAGCAGCGAGCCAAGGTCATCGAGCCACGTATGGCGTCCGATGATGAGGCGCCGACGCTGGCCGACCTGGACCTGACGGATCTGGAGGAGCTCGAAGAGCCCGCTCAACAGGATCCGGAGCGGGCACAGAAATACGAGAAGTTCGAGGACCTGCCCAAGGAGGTACAGGCGGAGTTCATCGCTCTGGCAGACCGCCGAAAGGAGTTGATCCACTTCTTCGCCTGGCGAGGCGATCTCTCCGAGCACGAGGCGGAAGAGGAGACCTCCGAGGTGCACCAGACACTCATCGACAAGTTGGTGAGCGGGACGCGCGTGAACAACCAGCGCGCGTACGCCTTCGGCATCGCGCGGTTCAGGGTCCTGCAGATCTGGAAGCGGAGGAAGGCCAAGATCAGGCAGATCCTCGCCGACAACATGGAGCTCTTCGGTGACCGGGCGACAGCGCTCCGGTGGGAGGGGTTCAACGACTCGCTGCACTTCAAGGAGCTGTTCGAGCAGTGCACCCGTACGCTCACGCCGTACCAGATCATGGTCTTCTACCTGCACAGCGTCCGAGATCTTCCCTACGACGCGATCAGCGGACTCCTTGACCGGAGCGAGGTGGCGCTGCGGAACTGCCACAACCAGGCACTCAAGAAGATCCACGCCGATGTCATAGCGCTCGCAGATCTGCGACTGGCGGCCCGCTTCTCGTCATATGGCGAGATGGACACCCGGAAGAAGCCCAAGAAGGCCTCAGTGAAGCGCGCCAAGCCGCAGAAGTAGAGCCCGTCTCGAGTCCTCGATGACCGTGCTGACGGGCAGCGAGGACTCCGGTCGGGATCTACCTCCAGTTGGCGCTGGAACCATCCCGAGTCCACACGCACACGCCATCGACAAGGAACTCGACCATCATGAGTTTGCATTCAATAGCGCGTCGGCCAAAGCGCAGCCGCCGTGACGAGGCGTACCTCCGAAGTGTCCTCAACCGGGCCGGAGTACCCCACCGCAGGGGCCTGCAGGCCAGGTTCCTGTTCGTTCTTGGAACCGTCGTTCAGTACCCGCAGCGCCTGCTCGACTCCCAGAAGGGCGAGCCGCGCAGGCGCTTCACCGCCGTGGGCATCGGAGTCCTCAGCGCCCTCGGGGCCATCCTCTCCGTGCTCTGGAACCAGCTCGTCCTCGGATGCACCTTCGTGGCTATAAGCCTCGTGAACTTCTGGCCCTCAGGCCTCAGTTCTGGCCGTACGCCTCACCCATCTAACGGAAGCAACGGGAGCGGCCACTAACACGACAGGACCGGCGAACATCGCCCGCCTTCCGGTTCCTCGGAAGGCGGGCGTCGCCACATTCAAGGAGAAGCCACCCATGAGCGGCGCCCTCACCCGCGCGATCCACACCTTGGACGAGATCGTCATCGCGACGGACAAGTCGACGGAGGTCGGCACGACGATCATCTTCGGGACCAGCTCCACCACCGTCGTACTGACGGGCATCGGGCTGGTGGTGACCATCGTCCTCGCCGTCGTTGGCTGGATCATCCTCGGTCGGCGCAACGACAGGGACCGCACCGCCGACGCCACCAACAACGACCTGAACGCGCTGATCCGCCTGCTGCACGGCGCCGACATCGAGGTCCGCCGCGTCGCTGCCCTGCCGCACCCCGCTGGCCCCGGCGACTTCCACGAGATCACGCGGCTGATCCCCCACATCGAGAGCCACGGCGCGCAAGCGTCTCCTCCCCTGGAGACGCTCGTGGGCGACGTCACCGAGAACATGCAGGGGTACACCCGACTGCCCGTCGACGGCAGCACCCCGATCGGCGAGCTCGCCGTGCGCATCCGGCAGCAGACCCGCACCGCCGACGGGCTCCTCGCCGCGATCGCCAAGGCGCTCACCAGCGCGCGGCAGATGCGCAACTGACGCTGTGCATCGGGGCTTTGACCACGAAGCCCCCACGGCACACACGACAACGGGCCCTGATCCGGTACATGGATCAGGGCCCGTCACGATTGTACGGACATCACAGCGCACTACAGCTCGATCTGGATGTGTTCCACGTCGGTGAACTCCACGCTCAGGCCGTGGGCGCGGGTGTTGTTGTTGCGGAAGTACATCTCCGCGAGGCCTTCGGCGGCGATGCGCTGGAGCTGCTCCTCGTTGGCGCCGGCGTCGCGGGCCTCGAAGAGGCGGTCCGCCCAGCGGGGCGGCAGGGCCTGGGTGATGTCGCGGATCCGGGAGTCGTCGGTCGTGCCCGGCGCCGCGGTGAACCCGAACCGCGCGCGGGTGGAGACGACTAGGCCGCGGGTGCTCGCGGCCTTCTTCTTGGCCTTCGCCCTGATCTGCGGCTGCCACCGCTTCTTGACCTCACGCTCGATGCGGTCCCGGAGGTCGCGGCGGGGCCGCTTGAACTTGCCCGCGACGTACCGCTCCACGGTGCGCTGGGAGGTCCCGATGGCCTCGGCAGCAGCCTTGGTGCCCTTGAGTTGCTTGACCAGGTATTTCATCTGCGCCTGGGCGCTCTGCGGGATGCGGCGGGTGAACGCCCCCTCCAGCGCCTGGTCCAGGCTGTCCCCGAGCGAGTCGGTCATGGTCGGCTACTCCCCTTCTCCGGCCGTCGGGTCGTTCTTGATGAGGTTGGACAGGTTGAACACCGCGCCGGCCTCCTCGAACTGCTGCTCTGCCCACAGCACGGTCTGGGTGCCCTGGTGCTTGACCATCCCCGGCGAGACCCCGAGCCGGAACGTACCCGCCACCGGCTTGCCCTCGTCCGTGAACGGCAGTACGTCCAGAGGGGACGGGCCCGGGGAGGGGTAGACGATGGCGTCGGTGCCGATCGCGACCGGGTACAGGTCGGCCGCGGCGGCGGTCTTCATCAACTTGCGGTGGATGCCGACCCGCTGGCTCGCGAGCACGGCGGCCCGGATGTCCGGGCGCCACGTCTCCCGCTTCAGCGCCGGCCATTCCTCGTAGTACGGCACCTGGCCCCGGTTGCGCTGCCGGAGCTTGCCGATGCCGCCCTTCGCGGTCGCCTTGACCGCCTTCGCCAGCAGCGCCATCGTCGGGTCGATGCTCCTTGAGCGGGCCATCGCGTCCAGGAACTCCTGGCCGCTCATCGCGGTGGTGACACCGAGGTCGGCCATCACCGTCACGTACGCGTCGCGCAGCCGGTTGTACCAGGGGTCCAGGTAGCGGCCGGACTGGAGGCGCACGTGCGCCTCGATCGGGGCGACCTCGAAGCCGAGCTCCACCGCGTACGCCACGGTGTGCGTCGCGTACCAGGCCGGGCCGATCGGGCGGTCGCCCTTCGGCGTGAACGGCGAGGGGAGCCGGTCGGCGTCGACGGTGCGCCCGTTGATCTGCACGCGGGAGAGGTCGACGTGGCTGAGGTCGACCAGCCACGAGCCGGGCAGCTTCGGGTCGAACGCCGGGCGGTTCTTCAGATGGGTGGGACCGCCGAGGCCGACGGTGAGGCCGTTGGCGGCCGCCGCGAAGGACATGTTGATGTCGACGGCGACCAGGTACGGATTCCGGCACTCGTCATCGGTCAGTGGCCGGCACCAGTCGTACGGCTCCTCCATCAGCATCTCTGCCGGGGTCCGCATGTGGTGGCGCTCGAACTTCCCCTTGAGGATGGGGTGCTCGTCCGGGACCTCGCACTCCACGACGTCGTACACCGCGGTGAGTGCGTCCGTGTTGAACGCCCGCTCGAACTCGCCGGTGTCCTCGTTCTTCTCCGCACGGGTCGGCGGGCGCAGCGCGGTCATCAGCTCCAGGCCGGTCGTCGACGCGGTGCCGCGCGGCGTCGTCACCAACTGCGCGTACATGCCGAGATACCGGGCGAGGTCCGCAGGGTGCATGGACGGGATCTGCGGGTCGTCCTTGTCGTCCCACTCCCGCGCGTCCAGGGCGTTCCAGGAGGGGATGCACAGCTGCACGCAGCGGCGCCTGGAGCCCTCGGGCTCACGGTAGATCCGCGCCCACGGCCCGAACCCGCGCTGGGTGAGCTGCAGTTCGGCCTTCTTGATCTGCTTGACCACCTTGTGGCTGTCCGGGAGCCGGCCCGCGCGTCGCTCCTCATCCGACAGGTCGGCGGGCAGACCGTAGCGCTCCAGCGCGGCCGGGGTGAGGACTAGGACGGGATCAGCGTCACGGCCGTTGCGGTGCAGGCGGGCCTGACCGAGCTTCGCCTCGGCAAGCGTCCAGTCCACCAGTGCGGGCAGCGACTTGGCGGGCACGTCCAGGACCAGGCCGCCGACGCAGTACGCCGACACCTGCCCGTCCTCGCAGTCGACGACCGCCAGCGGGCCGTTCTCGAAACGCGGGTCGACCACAGCCGGCGTCGAAGTGGTTGCCTTCGTGGCCTTTTTCGCGCTCGGGCGCCGCGACGTCGACGACGGCCTGGTCGTGCTCGCCGCCGGACGGGCGGGCGTCTTCGCAGCGGCTGGCGCCGACGGAGCAGGAGCCGCCGGGGCGGGTACGGCGGTGAACGTCTCCGGCACGACGGGCTTGCTGGCCGCCTCGCTCTCGGGAACGGGGAAGCGTTCGGTCAGTTTCTCCAAGAGTCGGGCATAGGCGGCGCGCTGTGGCGGCCGCGGCTCGGTCCGGCCGGCCTCCCAGTTCCCGACCGCCTCGCGGCGCGTGTCGAGCGCCTTCGCAACCTGGGCCTGGCTCAGCCCGGCAGCCTCGCGCAGACGCCTGCGCTCAGCGGGCAGCGGCAGATCGTCCTGGGCAACCTGCTCCAGCAACGCATCCACGTTGTTGAGCAACTCGTTCTCAGTGGGCACAGGGCTCACCTCCACAGAAACCCTACATCAATCGCACGTCAATTCGCGCATCGAATCGCATGTGAATCGCGCATCATCGGATGCGTCACGGCTACAGCCGAACATGGCTGCGGCATACAGCGAGCCCCAGAGTCAGCCCTGAGGCTCGAGGGCGGCGGCTCAACAGCCTTTGCGGTGGCGAGTTCACCATCCCGGCACGTACGTACGGCCTCGTGCGCTGCGCCCAGCAGCCACAAATGAGAGTGCCCGCCCGTGCCAGAGCCGGGATCATGAGTGCATGAATGACGAGGAAACCCCGGACGCAGAAGACGGCGAAGAAGACTTCGGTCAAGAGGCGGAGCCACGGCAGGGCGCCGGCGCCAACATCGACCTGTCCGGTCTCATGAAGTCCGCCCGGGAGACTGCGGCCTGGCTCAACTCCATCGACAAGATGCTTGAGCCCGCCCGCCGCCAGATCCGAGCGCTGGAGTCCACCCGCCGGGCCATCGACAGCGTCATGGGACCGGGTAACACGGTCTACCAGGCTGCACTGGACGCCCAACGGCAGTACCGGGCGATCGCCGAGCCGGTCCTGGCGCTGCAGAGCGACCTGAGCGACATCTACGACTGGCACAGCCGCATCAACGACGTCGTGCGCAGTGTGTCGCTCCCCCGCGCACTGCTGGACCAACTCGCCGCGGCAGCAACCCTCTTCCTGCCCGCGAACCTCAGCGGCCTCGACACCGAGGACCTCTACACGATCCTGGACCTGGGCCAGGACGACGGGCTGTCCCTCGTGTGGGCACCACGGACCGAGATCGTCAAAGCCCTGCTCCCCCTCAGCACCCGAGCGGAGCGCTACGCCCTCATTGCCGAGCGCCGGGACGACGTTCTCGACGACGTCGACGCCAGCCTCCAGATCGTCACCCACCCCGAGCTCACCGGCATGGTCACCATCTTGAACGCTGCCACCCGCACCGCGCGGGCCGACTTCACCGAGGGCGCCCAGGCCCTGGCGGGCAACGTGCTCGAGACGGCGATGAAGAGGCACGGCAACGCCTGGATCAGGCGCACCTTTCCCCAGGTGACCTACCCGCCGAAGGCCGGGCACCACGGCACCATCGGCAGCGCCCTGGACGACGCGGACGACTGGGGCGACCTCACTCTCCTGCAGTTCAAGCACTTCCTGGTGCTGGCGGGCTTGAGGAGCGCCTTCGGGCCCGGCGCCACCCAGGACACCTTCAACCGCCACCTCGGAGCGCACCAGGCCTCGCCCGACGCCTACCGTCCGGAGTTCGTGCTGCCGGCGATCCTCCTCGCTCACGCCTTGTTGCGTGCGCTGAACCAGGATCTCGCGCGCCCCGACGACGAAGAGCACGACGCGTAGCCGTTTCCCAACCGGCCTACTCAGGCCGCTCAGGCCGCCTCGGAGTCGATCTCGTCCCGTGCCCCCGACCCTACTGAGCGGCGCACACCCTGCCTTCGGCCACCCGCGCCCTACGGCTGGCCGATCATCTCGCTGACAGGCAACAACCTGCGTGGCAGGGGCAGGTGATCGTGAACAGCCTGACCGCGAGGGGGAGTTCGTGGAAGCACGGATGTGGGACGCGCTGGTCGACGTGGTGAAGAGCGCGTACACCGCAGGACTGGGTGAAGGGACCGTGCCGCGCCCGCTCATCATGCCGCTGGTGCGCGGCGAACTGGTCGGGATGATCTGGGTCCGCCCGATCAAGGTCGGCGAGGACGCGCTCACCGGGATCGCGGAACTCGCGAACATCGTGGCGGCAGCCGGCGCGGACGAGGCCATCCTTGCCTGGGAAACCCACGACATCGCCACCGCCTGCCAGCTGCCCGTCGTCGGCCCGGCCCCGTGCCTGAACATGGTGCTCGCCACGCGCGACGGGCACGTCCTGCACCAGTTCCCCTACAGCGAGCAGCTCATCTCCCGTAGCCCCGAGGGCTGGACGTCGGTCGCCCCGGACTGGCGGCCGGCCCCCGCGCCGCAGCCCGGCGGCGAGCTTGTGCCGCCCATCCAGGCCGCGGCGAACTTCGCCTTCACTCCCATCGAGCTGGACCACCCCGACCCGTTCGGCGTCGCCGTCGTGCTGATGGAAGAGGACGGCTACAGCGTGCGCCTCACCGAAGCGTTCGCCCGCTGACCGTGGCACGAAGCCCTGACGACGACGCGCCCCGCCGGATCCGGGACGCCGACGAACGGATCTACGTGGTGACCACCAACCTCGTCATCGACACACAGGAGAAGCTCGCCCGGCGCCGGCGGCTGGACCGCATCTGGCGCACCGGATGGGCGGTCAGCTGGCTGTCGATACTCACCGCCGTCATCGGCACGGGCATCGCCGCGCTCACCACGGCCAACCCGGCGCGGTTCGTCCTGGGCGATCTGGTCTGCGGCAGCCTGCTCCTGATGTCCCTGCTGGCGCTGGTCGGGGTGCGCTTCGCCGGGCGGGACCTGCCCACCCTCCAGCGTGCGGAGGCGCAGCTCGCCTCCGCACAGGAGAGCCTGTGGAAGCTGAATGCGAAGAACCGGCCGGACCTGGCTGACCGGCGCTCTCTCTACCGCGAGGAAGTCACCACCGCGATCGAGCAGTACCAGGCCGACAGCCGCAAGTACCGGCGGATCCACAACAGCCTGCAGACCCTCATCATGATCGGTTCCGCGTCCACGACCACGATCGCGGCCCTGGACACTGGCAAGGAACTGACCTGGCAGAGCGTCACCCTGACCGTCATCAGCTTCGCCATCACGGTGGCCGCGATGTTCACCGGCTACTACAAGTTCCGCGAGCGCAGCTACTTCCTCCAGCAGACCGCCGACGCCATCGAGGAGGAGGCCAACGCCGTCACCTTCGGCATCGGCCCCTACAGCGAGTTCGGTCCCGACCAGGAAGACGAGGCGCTGAAGAAGTTCACCAAGCGCGTCGAAGACCACCGCAACGAGCAGCGGCGCCGCCAGCAGCAGCTGGACCAGCCCTCCGACCAGGCCTCCTCCTCCAGCCAGCCGCCGACGGCCTGATCTTGGCTTCAGCCCTGCGGCCGTCGGCCTCCTCTGCGCTCGGACCGTACGGGGACCGGCGGGGCCACGGTCTGGCCCCGCGCCCCGCGCCCCCAGGGAAGGAACAGGGCCAGCGCGGCCAGGACCTGCCCCAGGCCGGGAAGGACATGCGGTAAGTCCTCGGGCCGGGCCTTCGCCACCACCGCTCGCGCCACGATGGCGACCACGGTGAGCAGCACGACGATGACCGCGAGCACGGCGAGCAGGACGTAGGCGGGCACGGCAGACGCAAGATCTGGCACGGGGACCTCCGGATACAGGTAAAGCCCCGGCGGCTGCCGGGGCTTTCGAACACGGGACATGCAGGGGTGGGTGGGGAGACAAAGAGGCCCCCGGCCCGGGATTCCGGGCGCGGGAGCCTTCGAGCGGTGGAGCCGGCGAGGGATTGGTGGAGCCATCGACCTTGCCGTGGTGCCTGCACCGTACGTGAGGGAGCGCGGCTCACCTCGAACGTCCGATGCCTCTACATGCGGTTGTGGGGCGTCATCGTGGCAGTGCCCGTGATATCCGGTCAAACCGGGTGGTCACGGAACCCGCGCCGGATGCCCGACGAACGGGTTGGTGCCGGCGGTGAGGGAGTTGGGAAGAGCCTCTGAAACCTCTGCCGTAAAGCCGCACCCTGCGCGAGGGACCTCGTGGTGCGTCACCCCGGTCGCAGAACGCCTCTGTATGTGGTTGTGGGGCGCCATGCTGACAGTGCAGATGGCGCCCGGTCAAACCGGCAGGCCACCGTCACGTGGTCTCAGCGGGACGATGCGGGAGGCCGAACTCCTGGTCGGCGATCGTCCCTAGCAGAGGCTGCGCACCGACAAGACGGGCGTCGCGAACCTCGGTATCTCCGCACAAGGGCCCGCACTCAACGTCGGGAGTGACCCAGATGCCGGCCCACCGCGGGTGGCGGTCGGTGACGGGTTTGCCGCAATCCGCGCAGAGCACGGCCGGGACACCGTGCTGGCGCAGGAGGCGGGCAAGTTCGGTCGGCTGGAGCTCGGGGACGTGGTCGTAGTAGTTGGGCCAGCTGGCCATGGTCTGGGAGCTGTTCCACGCGGCGGTATCGCGGGTCTCCTCCCAGATGGTGTCCGGGCCGACCGGGTGGAGGAGACGCCATCCGAACACCGGCATGCCCGGCCCGCGCGGTTCCGGCTCTTCGCGGAAGGACTGCAGAACAGCGGCGGTGTAGTCGGGACGAACCTCGCGGATCTCAGCCTCCAGGACCGGCCGGACCGCCGTGTGCAGGTCATCCAGGGCGGAGAGCACTCCGGCCTCCAGCACCTCCTGCCCCTGCTCTCCGGCCTGGTGCCACGCACACAGCAGGATCTCCTCAAGAACGCCGCCGACGAAGACGGCCTGCTCGACGGCGGCAGCGCCATCGCCGGTCAGAAGGACACGGTGGCGCATCGTCGATCCGTCGATCTCACCTGTCCACTCCACGCGCTCGCCGGCCTGCACGGCCTTCACCGCGTCGACGGGAGTGGGAAACCGTTCGGCGAAGGCCTCAAGCGGGCCGGAGTCCTCTTCCTGAGCGTCGTCCCAGTCGACCAGCAGGCCTGTGGGCTGAGCTGGGGCGGTCCGGACGGAGGCCCTCTTCCGGGGCGCCTTGCGGTCCTTCTTGCGCTTCTTCGGCATCGTCAATCTCCTTCATTTCGCGGCCACTTGGCCTCGATCCTTGCATTCGGCAGCGGCCCTTCCGGCCCCCGCCACACGACCCGGGACAGGGCGACGTCCGACAGTTACTGCCTGCTCATGACTGCTCCCAGGTGGTGTAGCCGAGGGACAGGTGCCCCAGGCGGGACAGGCGGGTGACCTGATCGACGAACACGCTCGTGAACAGGCGCCTCGCCGAAATCTCGCCGTACCGGTCGATGTGGTCGAACACGACCTGGTGGTCCTTCGCGGCACGGTTGCGCCAGCCCACGACCTGCTCACGGCTCAGTTCCTCGAGGACCAGCTCCTGGTCGACGACGACGTCCTCCAGCTCCCGTACGGCGAGCGCCGGGCGGGCAGCGGGCAGCACAACGGAGGCCTGCGGCGCGGCCGGCTCATCGAGGGCGGGATACGCGGCCGCGACTTCGGCACGGTCCTTGGCAACCGCTGCCTTCCGGGCGCGCTCCCGCTCCCACCGGTACTCGCGAGCCCACGCCTGAGAGGTCACGGCCTCGTGCAACCGCACCTCGGTCGCCGTACGGCGCTCCTCCGGCGAGGCGTACGGCATCGCGTCGTCGACGGCGGCCGCGACCACGTGCCGCTGGGCACGACTGTCGGCCTGCCGGTCCTCACACCGCGGACAGTCCCGGCCCGAGTCGAGCAGCATGCGGTCGTCACAGAGCTTCTCGCCGCACTGCTGGCGCTGGGGCAGAGCCCGGCTGACCAGCCAGCCCACCGGATTCGTGATCGGCGCACCGAGCCGCATCTGCTCGTCCAGGCGCCGGGCGAGCCGGTCGGCGAGGACCTGCGGCGCGTCGGCCCGGCCCGCGAAACCCTCCACCCGGCGCAACTCGGTACGGGCCGCGGACTCCACCAGCTTGCGGGCACCCCGACGCTCCAGGCGCTCCCACACCGTCCGGACCGGTTCCAAGATCACCCGCAGGTCCTTCGGCGGCAGAGCCACCCTCCCCTGCTGCTGCCTGCCCTGACCTGCATCGTTCCCGGCCCGCACCGAAGTGCCGTCCACCGGCCCGCAGTTGCCCACATCGCTGATCGACGGGGACTTCTCATGCTGTTCACCGCGAAGCGGGTCACCGTCACCGCCGTCCAGCAGCTGCTCAGCGGCAGCAGGGTCCGGGGCCTGGTCCTCGCACGTGCCCGCGCGCTCCGGCCGACCACTGGTCCCACCACGGCCTTCGCCGGAAAACCCAAGAGAGACAGAAGGAGAACGGCCAGGAGTACCCACAGGAGGGTGGTCAGTGTGAAGGGTTGCCGCAAGATCGGGGTCTGCAACATCCGTCCCACCCGCCACCAAGACATCGCTGACCTGGGACTGGGAAAGAGGCTGCGAGACCTCACTAGCCCCTGCCGCAACGTCGGGGTCTGAAAAAAACCCGGACTCCGGGACCTTCAGACGATCCTCCCGGGCATCGGCGATCCCGTCCCGGCCCTGCGCGATCGCGACCGCAGGCACCACCAACCGTGTCCGGTGACGCAGCTTGGATGCTGTACGCACCCGGACCCGCGCCACCAGGCCGCGCTCCTCAAGACGCTCCAGCACCCGCTCGCCCGCCGACGCCTTGCAGCCCAGCAGTCGGGCCACCGTCGCCGCCGCCCGGCCGCGCTGGGTGTCCACGGTGCCGCCGCACTGCCTCACCCGCCCGTTCTCCCGCGACTCCAGGACCAGCAGGAGCAGCGCGAGACGGTCGGTCGCCGCACCCCGGCCCGTACGCGGTCCGAGCAGCCCGGCCGGGGTCACCGTGCCGTCCCGGTGCGCCCAGCCCGGCGCCATCACGGCCTCCAACAGCCGCAGCATCACGGCCAGTTCCTTCTTCTCAAGCGCCAGCGGATGCCCGACCACCCCGTACGCGGCCCACAGCGGGAGCACCCGGCACTCCAGCCCGGCGTCCTGCCCGAACTCGCCCTCCGCCGTACGGACCGAAACCAGCCCGGACCGGCGCAGTCCCGGAATCACCTCGGAAGCGACGTACGACGCCGACAGCCCCAGCCACCGCGCGAGCTCCGGCGTACGGATCTCCACCACGCCCGACTCCGACGGCGTCCGCGACGTCAGCACCAGCACCGTCAGCCGGACCGCGTCCGACGCGCCCTCCAGACCGTCGGAGTCCAGCAACGTCCGTACCGCGGCAACCAGCCGCGCCCGGGCATCCCGACCCAGCGAGAGCGGGTGCGCCGGACCGCGCGCCGGCACCGGGCCGGCCTGCGCGGGCACCGACCGCAACCGGCGTCGCGGAACACCGCCGGCGAGGGGCTCACCCAGGGCCGCCGCCGTGAGGGCGCTCATCGGACACCCCGGGAAGAAGCCACACCATGATCCATCCGGCGACCATGGACCAGATCACCTGTGGACAGATTCCAGCGAGCAGCAACGGACCTGTTGACGCCGGAGCCAGCCGCGGCCTGCACGCACCGGGTAAAGGTGTTGCTCGGGACGGACCTGGTCCAGGCGGGGACACCAGATCGTGTGATGTCGGCCACGGTGGGCTGACTTTGTGGCCGCTCCGACGGGTGGGAGGGCCGTACACGGGGACGCCAAAGCTGGCGACCCCGAGCGAGGTCATGCACAATGACTCCAGTCACGGGACTTCGGTCGTGTGACACGACGAAGCCCCTGAGTGGTGCTTCTGGTTTCGGCCTGAAACCTGATGTCGAACCGTCCAACCGGCTCCCAACCGGGCGGACAATCCCTTCGGAGGGGCCTCCCAAGGCCTTCTCCGGTAGCAGATGGGCGCTGAGCCGAGGTGACTCCCAATCACCTGAAGCTGAGCGACCCGGGGCGGCATGAAGACCCGTACGGGCGCCGCCCCCGCAGACCTACGTCATCCCGCCCCCCTCAACCGAGGGGTGAACCGGGGTGCGCGCGGACAGCACGAACGCCCCGTCGAAGGACCAGCAACCGGCATGGCTGCTGCCCCCACGGCGGGGTGCGGTGTGTCGGGTGACGGGTACGGGTACCCTGATCACGTCGGCACCTTCCTTCTTGCAAAAAGGGTGCTCGGCAGGCCCCAGGACCCCCACTACAAGGTCCGAAGGCCATGTGGCCCCTCCCGGCTTGTCCAAGGCCGGTAGACGGGGCCACTTTTCTTTTTGATCAACGCTGGGGGTCACTGTACCGTTCCCGCCGATCCCGGCACTGCCCTGGGGCACACGTGTCGCAAAGCCAGACGACCACTGACGGCTCATCACGACCCAATACCTCCCTGCCGAATTCGCGCCTCACGGGGATCAACTGCGCCGGTCACACGGCACGTGCCCAAGATCCGAACAGGAACCGGCCCGGAATCCAAGAGGATTTGCACAAACACCCCGGCGAATCCCGCCGGGCGGGCAGCTACCTGCTCGCGGCTCCCGCCACACGGTCGGCACCACAACCCGCCGCCCGGAGAGCAGGCACACGCGTCCCTCACTCGTCAAAGGTCAGAAGCGGTACGTCGTACAAATTCGGGTTCTTCGGTCGTGTCATCGTGGGTGCGGCGATCTCGACTACGTACATCTCAACGAGGAACTGGACGCGGGCACTAAGCAGATGGCTGGTGAATCCGCTAGCGGAGCGCGCCTTCTCTCCCAGCGAGGTGTGGATGTGCGGCAGGACCGTATCTGTCTCAGCGTCGTACGCGAGAGTTCCGCACCCCATCGCCTCCACGCCCGCCACGTGGACCTTGCTCCACACCGGGGCTTCGGGATCTTCCAGCTTCTCGCAGGCGCCCACGATCTCCGCCTCAGCGAATCCTGCGATGAACATGGGGATGTAGCCCTGCTTCACTCCCTGCTCGCGACAGAAGGCGGCGAGGGTGGGAAAAAAGTCGTCGCCGTGGTCGAAATTCACGGCGAATGTCCGACCAGTGGTCAGTTCGTAGCTGCGCAAGATGAGTTCCCGGAGGCTTTGGGGGCGGTTACGAGATGGTGCTGAAGGCCTGGGCGATCTGGTCCTTGTCGGCGGCGGTCATCAGGAGCAACTGCAGCAGGACGCGCGCCTTGAATGGGTCCAACGTGCTGCCGGAGATCAGCCCGCGCCCGAGCAGGTCGGACTCGGAGCCGGGAAAGCCATAGGTCTGCCGGAGAACCGGACCCGATCCGGTGCGGCTAGCGAGGACGACGGGCATGCGCTTGGCGAGATCGCTGAGCCCGTCCACGCACGCCATCGGGACATGCCCGGCTCCGAACGCCGCGACCACCAGGCCGTCGACGTGATCGCCCAGGGCGGGCAGGAGCGTTCCATCGTCTCCGAGCCCGACGGTGAAGACCGCGGTGCGCGCGGGCGCGGTGACACCATGCGGATCGATCATCGGGAAGGTGCTGGGGCGTGTCGTGAGCCGCACACGGTTCTCTGCGACGTAGCCGATCGGGCCGGGGTACGAGGTGAAGGCCGTGGGACTCGTGGCATGGGTCTTGCGGACCCAGCGGGCAGCGTGGATCTCTTCGGCGAACACCACCACACACCCCGCGCCCCGTGCTTCGGTGCTGGCCGCGACCCGGATGGCCGCCAGCACGTTCGCGGGACCGTCTGCTCCCGCCATGCTCGCGTTGCGCATGGCGCCGGTCACCACGAGCGGCGTGTCCCCGGAGGTGACGAGGTCCAGCAGATACGCGGTCTCCTCGATCGTGTCCGTCCCCTGGGTGACTACCACGCCGTCGACCCCGAGCGTCTCCACCTTGACGGCAAGTTCGAGCAGGTCGGAGAAGGCCAGTGAGGCACCGGGCAGCTGGCGGAAATCGTGAACCTCTACGTGGATCCCCGTGCTGGCAAGCCCCGGTACGGCCGCGACAAGGTCGTCGGCCGACAGCGTCGGCGTCGCGCCGCTGTCTGTCTGGTCGGTCATCGCGATGGTGCCGCCGAGCGAGATCACCGCGACGCGCCGGACGTTGTCGGCCATGGGCTGTTTTCCCTTCGTGGACATGTGGTTGCGGGTTAGTGGTCGGCTGGGAGAGAGCCCACATACGCGCACGCAGCATCGATGCCGGCCGCGGACACGAGCCGGCTGCGGGCCTGGATCAGCCCGGACGATCCGTACCGGGCGAGCTGGCCGCTCCGCTCGATGAGCCAAGACCATGGAAGCTCGAGATACTGCGCAAGAGCACGGAGGCGTCCGGCAGCCGTCGGCGCCGCGGTGAGCGAGTGCGCGTTCACGTCGCGGGACGCGATCGTGAACTCCCGGACGACCGAGGACCGGGCTGTCACGTCGACGTGCCACATCCCGTCCCCGCGGACCCAGTTGGCGATCACCGCTTCCTTGTCGGGAGCGACCACGAAGCCTTCGACTGCCTCGTACGCGGGATCGGTCGTGAACTGGGCGTGGATCCCCAATGACTCCATCAGCGCCACGGCCAGGAACAACAGGATCCGTTCATACCGCGGGGAGGAACGGACGACGTGCTCCGGAATACAGAACGCCCGGGTGCTCGTACTGCCGAGTGCCTTGGTGGTCTCCCGCAGGTACGGAAACTTGTGATCGAAGATCAACCACGCGCTCGCCTCTTCCCCCCGCTGCTCCCGAGTCCAGAACGCGGGCAGCGCCGGCAGATCCGGCAGCGCCCGCAGGATGTGGCGAGCGCAGAAATCGGAGCCGAGCCACATGTGGGCGACGGTGTTCAGCCCGGGCGCGGCTTCCCGGCTGACCGCAGAGGCAGACAGCCGCTCGTACGCCCGGAGATCGCTGCGCGTCTCGGACAGAGCCTGGTCATCGGCCTGTAGTGCTTCGTCGTAGTTGCTGACGGCCCACAGCAGCCCGATGGTGAAGTCATCCAGTTCGTAGGCGGCGGGGGCGGCGACTTCGCACACGCCGCCGTTCCTCGTGAGCTTCGCACGGGCCGCGCGGCCGTCCAGGGCGTAGAACCTCGTGGGGCCACCGGTCTCGACCGCCCCGACCAATAGACCTCGATGAGGCCGCGCCAGGAACTCCTCCGCACGCCGCTGGTCAGGCACAGACAGGATCACCCGGCCTGCATCAAGGCGCGCCGGGTGGACCTGGAGCGAGAGCTGGGAGCCAAGCATGGAACGGCCCCCGGGAAGAAGCGCGTGCCAGTCGACACCGAACTCCGGGGCAGGGCGCGACAGTCGAAGCCCGGACCAACTCTCGGTCGCACTTCTTGCGAAGCCGAACGGATCTTCCGTGACCGCAGCGGACGCCGGCATGGGAAAGCCAGCCACCGCTGCTGCACCGCTCCCTGCCCCGGCGCGCAGGAGCGCGCGTCGATCGAGTGCCACGAGCACCACCGTTCCATCGTCTAGACGTCGAGGGACGAAGATCCCCTCACCGTCCGACGCTGCCGCCTGGGACAGGGCCGTGGCCAGGTCTAGCGATGTATCGGATACATGGGGGCCTGCATCGGATACATGGCCGGGCCCGGAGGCACCCTGGCCTATCTCCTGCCACAGCTCGATCAGGAACCCGCCAGCGCCAAGAGCCCTGTCGATGAGCTCAACCTCACCCCGGTCCTTCGGAGGGCGGTCGCCGTTCTCCCATCGCTGCACCTTGGAGTGCGAAACGAACGTCTGCGCGGCCAACTCCCGCATGGACAGACCGCGCGCCTCGCGCAGCTCCCGGATCACGTAACCAAGACGGTGCTGGGGCGACTGACCCGGCGTCAGCACATTCGGCTGTTGCCCCACTTCGAGCCCCCCTCCATGTATCCAAGTCCGTGTATCCGGCCGACGGATACACGCCAACCGTAGAAGCCACCGAAGATCACGCCTAAACCTGGAGTCACGGCTCCTCCAGCCGCAACCCCCAACTTCCTCTCCAGGAGGGCGAGATGACCCAGCTTCGGCATGCCCACAGCACATCGCCCACCGTGGCCGACGCACATGGTCGGAGCGTCGACTTCACGCTCACAAGGCCGACGCCGACACACGGCTGCTCCTGCACGAGACCGGGTGTAAATCCTCCGCCACGCGGGCGACCCGGCGCCGTGGCCATACGTATTGCCGCAATCCTGACCGCTGGCCTGGTCGCATCGGTGCTCCTCATGGTGATCCGCGACATCGCCGTGGCGGTGGCCGGAAGCGGCGTCACGGGCTGGCTCCTCAAGGCCCTCTTCGCCCCTTCCTCGAGGAGGGACCGGTGAGCGCCGTGGTTGCAACATGGCATCGGGGATGCGGACAACGGGCTGATGATCTAGTCCAGGGCATCAGCCCTTTCGGTGGGATGCGGTTAAGCGTTACTGCTGTGCCACATGCCTGGCCGAAGGATGTCCTCCCAGACCTCCAGCGGCCCGTCGTCGTCGGAGTAGACGGTGCGCAAGACCAGTACGGGTACGGGCACGTCGGGCGGCACCTCGATGCCGAACTCCGCGAGTTCGTTGTCGGACGCGAGGCGCGCGGTGCTCTGTTCGGGACCTGCGGTAATGGCTTTCCCTGTGCGCTCGACATACAAGTCGTGCCGGAACTTCTCCATCGGCCCCTCGCGCAGCAACTCGGGGAGCACAGCCAGCGCCCGCATGTGGATGCAGTTCAGGGCGAGCACGGTCGGCTTGTCGTCACGTACGAAGGTCCGGCTTCTGAGGACGATCTCGTCGTACAGGTCGATGCCGAGAAGATTCGCGATCTGCGGGTCTGCGCACGATCGAAGCACGGAGCGGGAATTCACGTAGGTCTCCCGGAAGGCGAGAGGTCTACCCGTCCGTCGCAGACGTTCAAGCCGAGCCGCGCCGGTCAGGGTGCTCGAAGGCATGCTGTCGGGCTCCAAGACCGTGGTGCCGCTCCCCTGAGTCGTGCGCACGAGTCCTTCCGCTTCCAGCGCCTGATAGGCGCGATGGACGGTCGCTGTTGCCCCCTTTCCCTGCTTGACCAGGGCTTGGACAGAGGGAAGCCGATCACCGGGCGCGTACTCGCCTTCGGTGATCTGAGCCGCGATCTCGTCTGCGAGCTGGCGCCACTTCGGTGGTCGCTTAGGGATCTGGGGCGGCACGGTGGCGGCTCCTTCCGGGTTGGGCTCTGCTCAGTCAACGGCATTCTAGAAGGCTTGACAAGTCTTCTAGAAGACTCCATCGTCTTACATGTCACCGCCCCGCAAGGGACGGACCGCCGGAAGGCGCCTATCCGGCCTGACCGAATGCACCTCATCTGCGTAATCCGCCTCTGCGGCGGTCGCCTACTGAAGGGATTACCACTCGTGAACGTCATCCGCCGCCCCGCTGCCAGCCTCGCCACCGAGGGCTTCGACGTTGAGACCCAGGAGTTGCTGGACGCGATCGAGGTGGAGCTGCCGGATTTCGGCGACGTCGACTTGGACGTCGCGTTCGGCACGCCGCTCTCGATGTACGAGGCCGGCCTCCTCCCCCACGAGCGGCTGGAGGGTCTGGACCTGGAGGCAGCGATCGAGGCGATCGAGGCCCGGGAGAACCGGATGCTCGCCGCCCGTGACATCGCGGCCGCCGACCCGAGCATCGCCCGCTTCGTACGTGAGCGCCTGGTCGACGTGCTCCTCCCCTACGCCGCGCAGCTGCGCGTCACCCGGGCCGCCGTCTCGGTGCCGGTCGCGGCCTGACTGTCCCGCCGGGTCCTCGCGGACCCGGCTCCCCCACCCGGAACCGCCTGATGGGCGGCGCCGGATGAGGGAGCCGGAACCTCGGTCCCCTACCAGCACCACCGTAGAAGTCGTCTGCCCCTCGGGGTGGCCGGGGTTGATGGCAACACCAAATCCCCCGGGTTTCTCGACTCTCTGCTGCACGTCGCAGCGCTATGCGCTGTCCGTCCGTCAGGACGCCGGATCTTCCGTGCGGCCTGACGGGCGGAGAGAGCACCGCGACGCATCCCTCTCCCTCTTACGCACACGAGGAGATTCGCCAGATGACCATCACGTCCGCGATGCCCACTGCCAAGGAACGACCCCGCCGGACCCGCACGAAGAGGAAGCCCAGCAACCGCCCTGCCCTCAAGCTCTCCCAGCTCCTGCCCTCGCACATCGACCTGCGCGAGCCGCTGAAGGCGGTTCTCGTCTGCGAGGACTGCAAGACCTGGTGCCCGATCACCGGTGTGCAGAGCAAGGTCCAGAAGCTGGTCCCGCACCACACCGGGAAGGCGGGCGTGGCCGACGCGGTTCACTGCCGGGGCAGCAACCGCCGCGTGGAGTTCGACATGACGATCCCCGAGTGGCGCCAGGCCCTGGCCGACGCCCACAAGGAGACGTCGTCCCGCCGGCCGACTGCCGTGTTGCCGAAGGCGTTCAGCCGCCAGACTGGCCAGACCCTCCGGGCCCGTGCGGAGCGTACGCCGGCCGGACGTGTAGCCGACTGGAACGCGGTACTGCCCAGGGTCGCTGACGTCGACGGTGACCGTAGTCGGATGCCTGCTGGGGATGTCCCCTTGGACGGTCCGACGGTCCCGCTGACCACGCTTCGCCCCGAGCGCCCCCCGCGCTGAACTGCCGCGCGCGAACAACTACGGCCCCGGCCATCCCGATCGCTTGGGGTGGCCGGGGCCGCGGCTGCTCGTACGACAGCCGTCCATACGACCTGGAGGACCGATGGCCGACGACGTCTCGTTCGAAGAGCTGTGTGCTGGTTACGAGGACATGGACCAGGCCGAATACGCGGAGTACATGGAGGAGGGGGACGAAGAGGTGCAGGTACAGGGCTGACCTTGCAGCCCTGCGCTGCCCGCCGCCGACCGTTCCCTGTTGGGGCCCGGTCGACGGCGGAGTGCGCAGGACGCACTCCCCGCTGAAGTGCTGGCGGGGCGAACGACCACGGCCGCCACCCCGAACAGCTGGGTGGCGGCCGTGGCTACTCGTACAGAGCCAAAACGAGCGGCCCCGGGATTGCACCCCGAGGCCGTTCAGCAGGTCATCCCCTTCGCGGAAGGACAACAACCTTGAGCTACATGATGACATCCCCTGCCCCGCTCGGTGCGCAGGGGGACAGCGACCCGGACATTGACGAAGCGCTGCGCCGGGCCCGGCAGGGCAAGGGCGGCGGGTCACGGTGACGACGCTCACCGTCTCCGGTCCCGGAACCATGGTTGCGGACCGGCCGGTGCTTCCGGCCTCCGTCCCCGGCGTCTACCTGCGTCACCGCGCGGGCGGGTTCGTCGCTCACATCACGGCCTCCGAGTTCGCCTTCAGCACGGTGCGCGGCCTGACCGCGTCGGTGCCGGTGGGGTACGGGGTCGGTCAGGACACCGCCGACACCGCGGAGTGGGTCGTCTCGGAGCTGCTCGGCAACTCCGTGCGGGCCTGCGGTGATCACGTTCCGCTGGTTGTCGAGGTGTACGTCACCGGGTGCGGGATCCAGGTGAATGTGCACGATCCCGCCGTCGATCTGCCGCCGCGCCGCAGCGCGGTGGCGATGGACAGCGACACCGCAGAGTCCGGGCGCGGCCTGGGTCTGCTGGACATGCTGGCGCCCGGCTGGGACTCCGCTCCCTCGCCGGTCGGCAAGCAGGTCCGCTGCCAGATCGCCGGCAGCAAGTAGTACGCCCCGCAGGGGGCGGGATCACTTCGCGCCGCCCCCTGCGGCTTGGCCCACCACCCCGAACTGCCACACCACGGAGGACGTAATGGACTGGCGTCACAACGCTGTTTGCCGCGAAGAGGACCCGGAGCTGTTCTTCCCGATCGGCAACACCGGTCCTGCGCTGCTTCAGATCGACGAGGCCAAGGCCGTCTGCCGCCGCTGCCCGGTCATGGAGCAGTGCCTGCAGTGGGCCATGGAGTCCGGCCAGGACTCTGGTGTCTGGGGCGGGCTGTCCGAGGACGAACGCCGCTCGATGAAGCGCCGCGCCGCCCGCAACCGCGCCCGCAAACCGGGCGCCTGACACCCCACCACCTGCAGCCCTGCGCTGCCCGGACGCCTCCGGCCCTCGAGGTCCGGTGGCGGCGGAGAACGCAGGGACCGCACCCCAGCAGTCGGCCATTTCGTGCTGCTGCCTTCCGGTCCGCCTCATTCGACACCGTCCCGAGGGAGTTCACCCATGGCCGCCGTCCCGTGCTCGCACACGCCGAAGTGCCCGTCTGCCACCAGCCCCGACCGGGAGGCCGCCCACACCGTGGTCGGCTACCCGGAGCAGGGCTGGAGCCTGCTGTGTAACGGGGTCCTCCTCTTCGAGGACACCGGCGAGCTGCTCCCCGACGGTCGGGTCATCGCCCCGCGTCGGCTCACGGCGGTCTGACCGCGCTGCTCCCGTCTGCCGGGAGCGGAACGGAAGTAGCTACCCGCCTCACAGCACCGTCACCAGTCGGACGCCCGCGCAACGGGCGGCCGGTCTTCTCGCACGTCCCGGCCCGGGAACAGCCCGGAGCCGGTGCACTTCAACGGAAGGACACAACGTGGCACAGCAGCCGCGCACGCAGACCACGCCGACGCAGACCAGTTACAAGAAGGGCAACCTGGTCCTGTTCCGCGATGCCGAACGGTTCTGGCTCGGACTTCCCGGCCACACGTTCGTCGGCCGGGTGGAGCGGTCCTGGCGGCACGCCGACACCGGCAAGGTCCTCTACGACCTGGTGGAGCTGAGCGGTAACCGTGCCCGCGCGGGGATCGACCCCGACTACATGCGGCTGCTCCCGCCGGCCGACGCGATGCACGACATCGACACCGCGCCGCTGACCGAGCCGGACACCGGGGCGATGACCCCGGCCGCCGTCGCCTGGCTGCGCCAGCACCTCACGCAGGACAACGGCAAGCCGTCTGTCCAGCGCTGACCACCCGCCCCTTGGAAGGACGGCCCTCCGAGCCCCCGGCATTTGAGCTGCCGGGGTCCCGGAGGGCCTGGTCACGACCCTACCGACCGCCATTGATCCACGGTGCCCCTTCTCACGGAGGCGCCCGGAAGAGAGAGGACACCCCCGTGGCCACCAAGACCTCCACCCGTCGCAGGCGCCAGCCCGCGGCGACCCCGAAGCCCCGCGGCGGGCGCACCCAGGCGCAGACGCAGGCGGCCGTTCCCGCTCAGGCCGCCGTCCCCGAGACCGCCACTCCGGCGGTGTACCCGGAGGCCGATCCGCACCTGGCCGACGCCGCCGACCGTGCCGCCGACCTCCGGGACCGGGCTGCCGACGATGCCGACAGCATCCTCGCCGACGGCCAGGCGCGCGCCGGCGAACTGCTGGACGTGGCCCGTGCGGAGGCGATCTCGATCACTGAAGCAGCCACCACCGAGCAGGTACGCATCCTCGCCGACGCGACGGTGGCCGCCGGCCAAGTCCATACGGAGGCGGTGACCACCGCGGCTTCCGACGCAGACCAGGTCCGCGTCGACAGCGAAGCGAAGGCGGAGCAGCTGCTCACCGACGCGCGTTCCGAGGCCGACGCCCTTACTACGGCGGCGACCGGCAAGGCCGACCAGGTCCTCGCCGACGCGCGCCGCCAGGCGCAGGACGTCGTCACCGAGGCGAGGACGGCGGCCGGTGAACTCCGGTCGGCTGCCGACCGGGACGCGGCCACGGTCCGCGCGGACACGGAGGCGCAGCGCACCGAGCTGCTCGCCGACGCCGACCGCGCCGCGAGCGAGATCCGCGCCCGCGCCGCCCGGGACTCCGACCAGGTCATGGAGCGGGCCCGCGCGGATGCCGACCGTATGCGCGAGCGCGCGGACGACCAGGCCGTGCAGGTGAGGGCCGGGGCGGAGAAGGTGGCCGTCGGCCTTCGACAGGACGCCGACCGCGCCCTGGCCGACGCCCGTGCCACGGTTGAGGAGCTGCGGGCCGGTGTCGACAAGGACATCGCCCGGCTTCGCGAGCAGATCGACACCGACGCGAAGACGGCCCGGGAGGCAGCCGAGAAGGCCACCGCCGACCAGATCGCCGCCGCCCAGGCCCGCGCCGAAGGTGAACGCGTCCTGGAGGCGGCCACGCAGCGCACCGTGCAGAGGGCCCGGCGCCGCGAGATCCGGACCGAGTCGCGGGCCGCCCGACGCAAGGCACGCAACGACGCCCGGCCCGCCGGCGGCGTACCGCCGCTGTCCGGAGGGGAGCTGGTGGGCGTCGTCGCGATCGTACTGGCCGCCGCGGCCGTCTCCACCATCGGCCTGCTGTCCTCCTACACCGCGCTGGAGACCAAGGCGGCAGGGTGGGGCTGGGAGTGGCCGTGGCTGCTGCCGGTCGGCATCGACGTCTCCATCCCGGCCTTCACCGGCGCCAGCCTGGTCCTGATCCGCATGGGCATGGAACTGCGCTGGATCCGGTGGGTGCCGAGGGCGCTGACGGCGGTGACCGTCTACCTGAACTGGCACGCCTCCGACAGCATGTCCGGCCGCCTAGGGCACGCCGCCCTCACCCTGCTGTGGGTCGTCTTCTCGGAGATCGCCTCCCACGTGTACGCCACGAGGATCGGGGCGGTCACCGGAAAGGTGCGGATGGAGACGGTGCGCCGCAGCCGCTGGATCCTCGCCCCGATCCCCACCGCCCGGCTGCGCCGCCGGATGATCCTGTGGGAGATCACCTCCTACGAGGAGGCGCTCACCCGCCTCCAGGAGCAGACGTACCTGCGAGCGCAGCTCAAGGAAGAGCACGGTTTGCTGTGGCGCTGGAAGGCTCCGCTGGACCAGCGGATGACGCTCAAGCTCGGAGAACTGCCCGCCGCGCTCGCCGACACGCTCACCCCCGAGGACGCTCACACCATCGAGCGAGCGGAGGAAACCGAGCACGCTCACCCCGACGTGAGCGCGCTCACCTCCGGGGAGGTTCGCGGTGAGCGTGAGCGCCCGGCGCTCACCTCCGGCGCTCACGAGAGTGAGCGCGCCACGGAGGACGGAGACGCTCAGCGAGCGGAGGGCGCTCTTACGCGCAGCGAGAGTGACGCGCTGACCGAGCGCCGCCACGCACGCATCCGTCTGCTCTACACCGAGCTCGGGCGCCGTCCCGAGTGGACGGAGATCCGCGACGCGCTCACCAAGGCGGGCCTGTCCGACAAGCCGGTCTCCCGCCCGACCGCTCAGCGCCTGCGCGAGCAGGTCGAAAAGGCCGCCCCGGGCGCGTAGGTGAGCGCCCGGTGAGCGCTCGGGCGCTCACCCCCTGGCAGAACCCCTGCCGCTCATGGTCGCCACCGGCCCGCGCTCGCCCACCAAGCGCGGACCGGTGACGGCCACGGCCGGCAGGCCGCTCGCCCGCACCGCGCCCCACTCGGGACGCGGTGCGGGCGAGGTTCGTTCCGACTACCGCCCAACCCCGCGCAACAGCCTCGGGGATCACGGATTCCCCGTTCCCCCACCCCGAGACCCGGAGGTCTTCTCGCATGAACAGCAACGACCCGAACCACTCCCCTCTGCGCGACGTCGCGCAGAGCCCGGAGGCAACCGCCCGGTACCTGGCCGACGTTCAGCGGGTCCTGCTGGACATCGGCAAGAACCTGGAGACCCTCGCGATCGAGACCCGCGTGCACCTGCGCGAGACGCACGTGGAGGGCGACCGCTGGTACCACGCGAGGCTTCGCGCGATGCCCGTCGAAAAGGCCCTCGGGGACGTGCTCAAGAACCTGAACAACCTCACCGGGGGCCTGGAAAAGAGCGCCTATAAGCGCCGCGCCCACGACGAGACCGTCGTAAATACGGCTAAGGGAAGGAAGGAAAAGGAGCTGGAAAGGCAGCGGAAGAAGAACCCGCCGACGCTGCAGGCCGCACCCAACCCGCAGCAGCAGGGTGCGCAGAGCGGGAATTCCGGGTATGGTGGTCCCACGTCGATTTACGACCTCGGTCGGGAGTCGGCGTGAACCGCCCCCTCAGCAGTGCCGAACGCTCCGCCGAACGGCGTCAGAACTGGCTGAAGGAAGAGGCGACGAAAGCCCGCGAATCTCGCGGCGAGGCGGGGCTGATGGAATTCTGGCTCCGCCTGGCACGATCCCGAATGGCCAAGGACGTCAAAGCCGGTCGCGGCGACGTCTACTCCGGATTCGCGCTGATCTGCCGTCTGTTCATCACGGCACTGGACCAGCGGGTGGAGGGCAACGGACGGATCTGGAGCGACCTGCTGCAGTACGCGGAGCAGGTCGTGGCGAAGCACCCCCCGCGTAACTGACCGTCACCAGCGAAGGCCCCGCCGGGCTCCGGTGGGGCCTCGCGCGTGTAAAGCGTGCACACGTGCACGTGCACACGCGTGCACACAAGACCCCACGCTCTGTCAAGTCACAGGAGGGAGGCGCACTGTGTCCGATGAGGACGGCACCGGGAACCTGGTCCAGGGCCCCTGGAGCGGTGATTCCACGTACGTGCCACCGCCGATCCCGGATTACGGCGACACCATTCCGCCGCCGGAAGACATTCCCCCAGCACCGCCGGAGTCGCCGGAGGAGACGACGATGGAACTGCCGGTAATTCCGGCAGCTCCGGACCCGTCGGCAGCCCTGCGGTCCGGAGGTATTGCGGCGCCGGAAGCCGGTGAAGATGACGGTGAATACGAGGAAGGCGAATACGAACAGCCGCGCTCTCTCGCTGACCGTCTCGGTGACTGGCTGGAATACCGGCTGGAATTGGCGCGGACAAATCATGAAAGCGAAGCGCCTTTCCGTGAGGCTGAAATAGCGCGGAAGGCCGCGCTGCTGGAGGGCCGCACCGCGCAGGAAGTCGCGATGATGGAGCAGAATGGAAGGCTCCACGCCGCGATGATGAAAGCGAAGGGCGACAAGGCGGCGGCACGGTCAAAGGCCGACACCGACCGTACGAAGTCGTCCGGCTCCGGCCTGGGTGCGGACAAGGCCCGCTCGAAGGCCGGCGGCGGGGGCGGCACGGGGCCGTCCCGTAACTCGAGTTCGAGGTCGAACCGGCCCGGGGGCTCGCGCGGCTCCAACTCCGGCGGCCCCGGCGGGCGTTCGGGATCGGCCGGGGGCAGCGGAGGCGGCAAGGGCGGCACGAAGGGCTCTCAGACGGGCTCTGGTGGCCGTGCGGCCGGTTCCGGGCGCAGCGGTTCGTCCGGGGGTTCGAAAGGCTCCCCGACGGGCTCTGGCGGCTCCGGCCGGGGCGGCGGCTCGAAGGGTGACGGCAGTGGCCGGGCGCAGCACGGCCCGGCGTCCGGCGCTCGTGCCGAGCGGGCCCGCGGCCGCCAGGAGCGCGCCGGAGCCCGGCAGGCCGGGCGGCAGGAGCGGCGCGGCGCCGGGCACACCGCCGGCGTCGCCGACCGGACCAAGGACCGCGATCAAGCCCGCGCCAACCGGCAGAAGGAATGGGAGGACCGCCGGGCCAAGAAAGCGGAGCGGGGGGAGGCGCGGAAGGCGAAGCGGGAAGCCGCGGCGTCGGCCGGCTCCGGTCGCACCACCTTGGGCCAGGCCGTGGGCGAGGAAGTCCAGCGCCGCTTCGACAAGCGCCGTGCCGACGCGAAGGCCGCCGCCGACGCGAAGGCCGCCAAGGCGGCCGGCACCGAGAAGGTGAACCTGACCAAGGACAAGGACTCCAAGGGCAAGGGCACCGACGACGGCAAGAGCACCGACGGCAAGGACGGGAAGGCCGCCAAGGACGGCCCTGACGGGGCCTCCAGCGCCGCGAAGGACGGCAAGGCGGGCGATGAGCCGGGCAAGGACTCCACTGCCGGTGACGGGGCGTCTGGCGATGCGAAGAAGCGTCGTCGGTTCCGGCGCCGGCGCACCGGCGGCACGGGCCGGGCCGGACGCCGCGGACGTACTCGCCGCACCGGCCGGACCGGGCGGGCGGGGCGTGGTCGTACGGGTCGTGCCGGGCGGCGTGGCCGTCCGGCGGACAGCCCGTTTGGCGAGGAGGACTCCACCCCGACGTGGGAGTGGCCCGACCGTCCCGGCCGCTCGCCGCGCACGGACAGCAACGGCGAGGACGACATCGTCGACGCGGACATCGTCCCCGACAAGCCCGCAGCCATGACGACCGGCGTCAGGGGCCTGCCTCCCGCGCCGGAACGTCACACCGCACGGCCCGGCACCAGCCGACCCACCAGCACGGAAGGGAGCAGCGTGAGCAGCGCGCAGGTCAGCAAGCCGTCCGGGCAGGGCAATCTCAGCGCCCAGCACCGCACGGACATCACGTTCGACGAGTTCCTGATGGAGATGGCGAACATCGCCATCAAGGCCGCCTCCCACCAGGAGCGCGCCGAAGCCATCGCGGAGGCCCTCGGCAAAGTCGCCGACGCCCTGCGGGACATGGCCGCCGACCTGGTCGACGACCACAACATCGACACCCGCGTCACCGACCAGATCACGGACCTGGCCGACGCCGCGGGCCGCATGAAGCTCCAGGCCCAGCGCTGCGCCCAGGAGTGCAGCTTCGCCAAGGAGGCCGCCAGGCTCGCCGCCGTCATGGTCGCCCGCATCTACGGCCAGGACATGGCCGCCAAGGAAGACGCGGGCCTGACGCACACGTCGGCCGCCGTCCATCACGACTAACCCCTGGAGGAGCCGCTCATGAGCGATCTCGTACCACACACCGGCAGCGCGGCCCCCGTACCGGCCGACGCCGACAACCGCTACAAGGCCGTCCAGGCCAAGCTGGACAAGCTCGGCAAGTCGATGGACGACGCCGTCCTCGAACTGGAAGCGCTGCGCCGCGACATGAAGGCCAACGCCACCCACACCACGGGCGTGGCCAGGGACATCGAGAACGCGGACCTGGACGCCCTCTTCGTGCTGGCCACGAACGAGGTGGCTGTCGCCCTGGGCGGCGCCGCCGTCGAGGTGAAGAAGCTCGGTGCCACCGCGGGGGAGGTCGTCGACCTCACCTACCAGACCAAGCGAACCCACTCGAAGCTGTATGGCGCACTGGACGACATCCGCTCCAACCGGCGCGCAAGGACCCCCAGGCCCGGGTTCTTCAACCGCTGACACCCGCTCTCCCACCCACCCCGCCACGGGCGGCCCCGCGACATCCGCGGGGCCGCCCGCGCCCGTTCCCGAAGGAGAAGCCGGTGACCACGCCGCGCAGTGTCGCGCTCGAACGCCTCGCCTACACCCTCGTCGCGCCCGTGCTGGCCGTGGCTCCGAACATCTACCCCGACCACCCCGTCAACCAGGTCGTGCAGCTGGCCGGCGCCGCTGGGATCGGCGGCTGGTTCCTCGCCGCCAAGAGCGAGGAGACCGGGGCCGGACGCAAGATCCTGCGCTGGTCCCCGCTGGTCCTGGCCGCCGCCGTCGACGTCGCCGCCAAGACCACCACAGGCTGGGGTCCGTACTGGATGGACGCCCTGCTCGCCGCCGGATGGGCGGCGGCCGGCTACCTGGTGATGCCGTTCTCCCGGCACGCCCGCCGCCGCCACCGTCCAGCCGTCGCGGCCCCGGCCCCCCAGCCGGCACCCGCCGAAGTCCTCGAGGAGTCGGTGGCGCAGCCGGACGACGGCGCCGACCTGCTCACCCGCGACGCCAGGGTGCTGTGGGAGCAGGCCGGGATGCCCGCCCGCACCCACCTCGTCAAGGCCACCCGGCTCCCCGGCATGCGGAACGACATGACGATCCTGCTGCGCGCCTCGGAGCCCGGGCGTCCGATCACCGGCCTCACGGAGGCCGTCGTCGCCGCCGCGTTCGGCGTGCACTCCAGCGACGTCGTCCTCGCGGACGTCGCGATCCAGCCAGGCCGACAGGGCGGGCCGGGCTGGCTGGAGGCCCGCATCACCCCCGACGCCAACCTGCGCCGGCGCACCAAGCCGACTCCTCAGGAGCGCTGGACGGACAAGGTCGGCTCCCCCAAGGGCGGTGCCCCCGGCTCCGAACTGATCCACAAGAGCCGCGACGAGGTACGCGGGGTGACGTTCTACCGGGCGAAGATGGCCGATGCCACCGAGACCCCGCGCATCGACCTGGCCAAGGTCTGCCGCGGCCTGAGCCTGCCCGAGGACGACTCCTGCGTGTTCGTCCTCATCGACGGCACCGAGTTCCTCATCAGTGCGTTCGACAAGCCCCCGCTGAGCGCGATCTTCCCCGCCACCCGCGAGCTGCTCACCCCGGACGCCAAGGGCATGTACGTGTGCGGGTTCACCATCACCGGCCAGCCGGTGAAGAGCATGGTGTTCCAGCACGACAAGAACGCCGCAGCCCACGGCCTCATCCTCGGGGTGTCCCGGTCCGGGAAGACGCAGTTCTTCGCGATCAACATGGCCGCTCAGTCCCTGGACGGCCAGGTGGTGTGGCTCTCCACCGTCCGCAAGGACGAAAAGACCACCGTGCTCGGTAAGTACATCGACCGCCAGGGCTCGAACGCGCTGTGGATGGCCCGCTCGCTGCGCGCGTCGAAGGCGTTGTGCGAGATCAGGGCGGAGATGCCCTGGCCGCACGACGGCCAGCCGCACGACTACAAGCCGGGCGACTCCCGCTGCCCCTTCCGGCAGCTGAACGTGTACGCGGACGAGTTCATGACCGCGGCGCAGGACGGGGACTTCGGCGAGTTCATCCAGACCGACGGAGATGACCTGACGGTCACCGGCCTGAAGTACGGGATCGGTTTCAACCCGGCCGGGCAGTCGCCGTTCGCGCACAACGGGTTCTCCACCGAGATGAAGGACAACCTCCGGCAGAACTCCCGCCCGACCATCTTCAACATGGGTTCGCCCGGCGCCACCCGCAAGGCGGCGGAGGGCACGATGGAGAACGCCTACGACGTGCCGACCATCCCGGCCCGCTACTCCCGCAACGAGGGCTCCGCGATCGAGCGGGCCATGAAGGGCGAGGCCGACCCGGAGAACGGGGTGTCCACCGGCGGTGTCGCCGTCATGGTCCTCGACAACGGTCGCGCGGTCCTCATGCGGTCGCTGTACGCGGACTTCGACACCGACCTGTCCACCCTGTTCCCCGACGACGTCAACCACCTCACCGACCACGAGATCAGCGAGCTGGAGAAGCGCGGCCTGTGGTTCGACTGGAACGAGCCTGTGCGACCCGGCGAGTTCTGGCCCGAGCCCGACGAGGACGGCGACGACGGCGGCGGCTCCCGCCGACGCGGCGGCAAGGGCGGGGGCGGTAAACGCGGCACCAAGTCCGGCAGCAGCCGCGAGTCCCAGGTCACCTCGCCCCGCCAGGCGCTGGAGGCCATCAAGAGCCTCAACAACGTCTGACCCTCTCCCACTCCAGCACCTGTGGGGCCGGCCTGCCCGAGCACAGCCGGCCCCATCCGATCCGAGCCCGAAGGAGGCACCACTCGCCGTGGCCCTTTCCATCTCCGCCGCCGTGCTGCTGGGCATCATCGTCTTCGTCCTGCTCAAGGGCGGCTACGTGCGTGTCGGCCCCATGCTGGCCTGCACCCTGTTCGGCTTCACCCTCGCCGCGACCGGCCTGGCCCCGGCCATCAACAGCGGCCTCACCTCACTCGCCGGACTGGTCTCCAGCTTCTGACTACGCCTCGGTCCACGGCGGGTCCGGCGTGTAGTTGAGTCCGTCGCAGAAGCGGCAGTCCCACTCCGAGGGCACTTCCCACTTGTCGACCCAGAAGCCGACCTGCTTGCCCACGAAGAAGTTGTCCCCGCCGCACCACCCGCACTCGAAGACGAACTCCACCCGATCCCCTTCCCCGCGCCTGTCCGATCGAGGATGCCCGGGGCGCAGGTGCGGTGACTACCCACCCGCCAGCCTCAACTCACCTGCTGCACGTCGCCGAAGGGCGCCGCCGGACACCATCCCGGCGGCGCCCTTCGGCGTACCCCGCCTGGAGCCCCGATGCCCCACAGCACGCTCTCCCCCGCCATAGCCCAGACCGCCCCAACCATCCAGAACACCACGGCCCCCGCGCCGCCGGCGGCACTGTCCCTAGAGGAACGCATGGCGTTCATCAACGCGGCGATGACCGTGCGGCTGGACGAAGCCAAGGTCGCCTACGAGGTCAACACCGCGCACATCGACACCGAGCCCGTCGACCTGGCCGATGTCGTCACCGGCCCCGTCGACACCGAGCCCCGCCTACTGCCGGACCTGTACCCGACGCCGGTCGCGGCCCTCCTGCAGCGCGCCCACCACCGTCTGCTCACCGGCGGCTGGTGCAAGGACGTCCTGGTCGACGAGGACGGCGCCGCCTGCATGCTCGGGGCCATCCGAGCCGAAGCCCGCGGCGACCGCGGCCTAGAGAGCAACGCCGTCACGGTGCTCATGGACGCGATCCGCCGCAGGTTCGGCGACGACGTCGACTCCGTCCCGGGCTTCAACGACGCCTGGGACGGCGGCCGCGTCCCGATCCGCATGGTCGACCAGGCCGCCGATCTCGCCGACGCCCGAGGCCTGTGACCAGCCCAGGCCCCCTGCCTCGCGCCCGACCCCGCCCCGAGGGACGGGCACGGGACAGGCCGCCCGGCCAGCGCATCAACCCGACACCCTCACCTCCGCCGAAGGAGCTGCTTGACCATGCAGTCCCACGCCACCACCCACACCGCCCAGCACTCCGAGCCGCGCACCTACCTGCCCGTCCACGTCCCCCGGAAGCCAAAGAAGCCCTCCCGCCTCGCGCCGCTGCGCGCGTGGTGGACCGCGGCCTGGGCGGAGGGCGGCGTCCTGTACCGCCGGTGGGACGAGGTGTTCGCAGCCCGGCACGCCGGCTGGCACGACATGGCGAACTGGATCAAGGCGGTTCTCACCCTGTCCGCACTGGGCTGGACCACCCTGCTGCTGGACACCGCATCCGACGTCGCTGGCGCCGTGCTGCACGGCCTGTTCACCGCACTCCCGGACGGGCCACCGCCCGGTACGGACACCGCCGACGACCTGCGGGGCGTGATCGACAATCCGGTCCGCTCATACATCGGCCAGCACTCGGCCGGCCTCGCCGTCCCCACCTCCGCGCTCTACGCCTTCTGGCAGCTCGCCGGACTGCTCGGACTCATCGGCGGATGCGCGGGCAACGCCGGAGCGCGCATCACGTGGGCTCTGTGGGGCGGCGTATCCGTCGCGATGGTGTGGGCGGCTTCCCCGGCCGACGGGCGCACCGTCGCCACCGGCCTGGCCGCGCTCATGTGGGCCCTCGCCAGCATCCTCGCCCTGCGCGGCCTGAGCCTGCGGCCCGTCATCAACAACCACCCGCCGGAGTTCCGCCCCGACCTCCGCATCCACGCCACGATCCAGGCTGCCCCGGCAGCCGCCGACTTCGACGACGAACCCGACAACGTCCACCGGTTCCAGCAGCGCTGACATCCCGTCGACCCGCCTGGTCCTCGAGCGCCGCCGCGCGCCCGAGGCCTCACTGGCCGACCGGCCCGCACCACCTTCAACACCCCGCCCCAGAGCCCTCAACCAATGAGGAGTACGTCGATGAAGTTGCCGTGGATGAGCCGCTCCGACCGGCTCCGCTGGCAGTCCGCCCGGACCGTCACCGATCTCGGTGAGCTGATGGCCCGCTGGCTGGAGGGGGAGATTGCTTCCCGCCCCGGCTACCAGGCGCGTTACGGACCCGAAGATGAGACTGAGCACCTGGTGCCCACGCTCGCCGCGCTGTGCCGGGAGGGGTACGTCACCACCTGCTTGCAGCCCGGATTCGCGGGCACCGGAGCGGACGGCCTGTGGTGGGAGCAACGCGCCGCAGTCGAACTGGTGGTCACCGACCCGACACTGGTCCACCGCCTGGTCGACGCCGCGTGCGCCGCCGGGCTGTTCATCCGGATCAACGACCACCACCCCGACGGTGGCGTCCAGGAGCCGCCCGTGGTCGCCACCACCCGCGACGGCGAGCCCGTCACGGCGTTCGGCGGACGGATCAGCCGCGCGGACATGGCCATCCAGTGGCCGGAGCTGAACCGCGACCTCTACCGACAGGTCAGCACCGGCACGTACGTCTCGGTCATCGCCCCCGAGTACGGCCCCGACGGTGAACGACTGTGGATCACGCTCGACTTCCTCACCGGCCGGCGCCAGCACGACCCGGCAAGCCCGTGGGCGAGCCGCATCCGGCCGACCAGTCCCGCCAGCCGCTGACCCTCTCCGCCCTCCGGTCGCTCCGCCTGGTCCTCGCCCACCCGCTCGCGGTGGGCGAGGACCGGACAGGCCGACCGGCCGCCAGCACCGCCCCTACGTCCCGCCGACGAACACCGTCGGCGGGACGCACTGCTCCCTGCCCACCGACGCCTGGAGGAACTGCCCGTGCTCATCCCCAGACCGCGCCGCCGGATCGGCCGGCCACGACCCTTCCGTCCCGGCCCCCGCTACCCGCAGCGCTCCGCACGGCTGCCCGGCGCCTGGAGGCAGTGATGCCACGCCCCCGGAAGAAGCGCCGCCGCGAGGTGAAACGGGTGCCGTCGCGCACGGAATCGGACCTGCCCGAGTACGACCGCCAGGTCGTGCCCGAAGGCCTGGTCACCAGGCGTCAACTCCGGGACCTCGGACTCAGCCCGGGCGGCCACGACCCGGTCGCGATCGTGCGCTGCAAGTACTGCTCGTACAGGCCCGACCGGTCGTGCAACCACCCCACCAGAGGCGGGCTGTACCGCCTCGACCTGGCCAAGCCCAAGAGGACACCCACCCTCGATCAGGAGCGGGCGCTGGACCAGGCAATGGCAGCCCGACAGACCTGCCCCGACTGCAAGAGGCGCTACTACGCGTGCCTCCCGCTGCGTACCCAGGGCCGGTGTGACGCCTGCGAAAGGGGCTTCGAGCCCAACCCCGACACCGTCATGATCCCGGCGCCGACCGCACACGGCCTGGCCGCCTGGCCAACGACCATCCCGAAGGAGAGTCACCCATGCTCAGCACGCTGTTCCCTCGCCGTCCTGCCGTACTGGACACCGCGACATGGACACCGGACGGCACGACCGTTGTCCAGCGCTACCGCGGCGCCGTCGGAGAACGAGAGGGCGCGATCGTCCTCGTCTACACCGCCGACGGCGGCCAAGGCACGTCGTTCTTCGCCACTGCCTGCCTCGGCTGCACCTACCGCGCAGCCAGCAGCCGCAGCAGTCGGCTGACGGAGAAGGAGGCAGCCGACCTCGCCAACACGCACGCGGCCGGCTGCCGCGCACTGGACCGTGGCATCCCGGCCGCGCCCGACGACGACCAAGCCGCGAAGATCGTGCGTACCCGGCTGTGGGGCATGCGCTCTCACCGCACCACCAGCCCCCACTACGTCTACCTGAGCAACTTCCACGCGGACCGCGTCGACCTCCAGCGCCCGGCCGACTTCATCAAGAAGACGATGCTCCAGCTCGCCAAGGCAGAGCCCGACTTCCTGACCGCCCGGCCCCACGACAGCGGCACGGGCACTCAATTCCTGGTCCTGCCGCACCCGCCCCGGAACTGACACGGTGCGCGCCCGAACCGGCGCTGCTACTCGTGGCCGCCGTTCCGCTCACGGCGACGGCGGCCGCCATCGCTCTCAAGGCCGGCACCTGGGAGCTGCCCCTCTCCCGGCACGCGATCCGGATCTCCCCCATGCCGCGCCAGAGCTGCCCCGACTACCGGGGCGCGAGCGGCTGGGGGACACGAAGGGGCGGCTGGCGCGCTCGCACCGCGCCAGACAAGGTGGCCGAGGGCTCGGGTGCGAGTGTGACGCTCAAGCCTGCCAAGTCCCT
>NZ_JBSFMT010000077.1:0-45874 GCF_053599695.1 Streptomyces sp. NPDC000878
CCCCGTCCGGCGTTTGAGGACGAGGCCGTTCAGGCCGACAGCGGGGGTCTGGGGGCGGCAGCCCCCAGGGATGGGACGGGCAGGGGCGGCGGGGGCGAAAAAACCACCCCCCACCCCCTCAAGCCGGCCCAGCCAGCCGCAACGTCTTCACCCCACCCCCGGTGAGCAGCTCGACAACCCGCTCACCGGCAGGCTTACGCACAGTGACATCACAGTCGGGACAGGTGAAGGAGTAGAACGTGGTCCGACTACTGGCACCGATGGCCAGCCGCAGCGCACTCGCGGTCAACTCGAAGTTGCCACGACAGTCCGGGCAGGCCGCCCGGAACACCACAGGCGCCACCCTTCTCATCCCCGCGAAGGCAGCCGCAACCGTCATGTCCCGAACACCTGACATCGGAGACTCGCTCAACGCTCCTGCTCCCGTCCGTCGTACAGCCCGTCCTGAACTCCGCGCGCCCCGGATCCCCGCGCCTGCGTGCCCTGAGCGGCCGACGGGGCGTCGTACGCCACCAGCGCCTCCTGGGCCGCCTGCCGGGCACTGTCCGCGAGCCCCTGCGGCGAGACGATGCGCCCGTCACGGCCGAGCCGCAGCGCCAGCCGCCGCAGCGACGTCGGATCGGGGGTGCGCAAAGTGATACGCAGCCCGCCGTCGGGAAGCTCATCGGCGCTGTCGTGCGGGTAGTACTCGGCGACCCAGCGCCCGCCGGGCCCGACCTCGACGACCACCTCGGGGTCCTCGGCGGCAGGCTGCACCAGCCCCTCCGACAGGTCCCGCAGTTCTATCTCGGGCGGTACGGACGGCTCGTCCAGAATCTCGATCTCGGCGACCCGGTCGAGCCGAAACGTACGGCGCGCCTCGGAGCGCCGGCACCATGCCTCGACGTAGGTGTGCCCGACGCTGACCAGCCGGATCGGGTCGATCTCCCGCTCGGTGACCTCGTCGCGCGCGGGCGAGTAGTAGCGGATCCGCAGGCGGCGGCGCTCGGAGATCGCCCGGTCGACGTCCGCGAAGACCCCGCCCTCCGACTCGAAGGTCACCGACAGCCGGGTGCTGGCGCCGGCGGCCTCACCGGCGGCCGTCTCCACCTTGGCGGTGGCTCGCAGCAGCGCCTGCCGGTCGCCCTCGCGCAGCCCGGGCAGCGTGGACACCGCGCGGGCGGCGACCAGCAGCGCGGTCGCCTCGTCGGCGGCGAGCCGGAGCGGTTCGGCGGCCTCCTCGCCGAGGGCGGCAGGGTTGTGCCACCAGATCCGCTCGCCGTCGGTGTCGATGTCGAGCAGGTCGCCACCCCGGAAGCTGGTGCCGCACATGGGCAGCACGTCCAGGTCCGAGACCAGCTCGTCCTCGGTGATCCCGAACGCGCGCGCGACATCGCCGACGCGCGCACCGGGCCGCTCGCGCAGATAGGTCACCAGGGACAGCATCCGCCGCGTCTGGTCGATGGCGTTCACGGGCCTGGCCGGTTTGCCTGCCACTTGCTTGTGCTCCCCCTCAGCCCTTGGCCACTGCACGCAGCCGGTCCACCACGTCGGAGCGTAGTTCGGCCGGCTCCAGGACCACCACGTCCGGCCCGAACTCCACCAGCCAGGCGTCCAGCCCGTGCCCGTACGGAATCTCCAACTCGTCCCAGCCGTCGCCGAGTTCCCGGACCTGGGACGCCTTCGCCCGAAGGGGGTAACCGGAGCCCGTCCGCAGCCGGATCAGCGCGGACCGGTCAGCCGTCTCCCCCGCCCAGCTGGCGACGGTCTCGCGGACCGTGACGACATCGGGCACCTCGGCGGTGAACTTCGCACCCCGGCTGCGGACCTTGCCGGTGATCCGTGACAGCCGGAACACGCGTTCGGCGCTCCGGTCGCGGTCCCAGCCCGCCAGATACCAGTGACCGCGCCAGCACTCCAGCGCCCACGGCTCCACATGACGGGGCTCCGGACGGGCGGCGGTGGCCTTGCGGTAGTCGAAGAGGACCGGGCGGCGGTCCCGGCAGGCCAGCATCAGCGGTTCGAACGCGGCCTCGTGCACCGGGATGCGCGGCTCCAGGGCGCCATGGGCCTCGTACGGGTCGACGTCCTCGGGCAGTCCGGCCGCGCGCAGCTTCTGCAGCGCGCCGCTGGCCGCACCGGCGAGCCTCGCCTGCTGCCAGACCTTCGCGACCAGGCCCAGCGCGGCTGCCTCCTCGGCGTCGAGGGTGATGGGCGGCAGCCGGTTGCTGTCACGGCCGGCGCGGTAGCCGACCTCGCCGTCGAGGTTCTCCACCGTCTCGATGACCAGGCCGAGTTCGCGCAGATCGTCCTTGTCCCGCTCGAACATCCGGTTGAAGGAGTCGTCGCTGCCCGCCTCAAGGTAGGCCTCGATGGAGTCACGCAGCTCGCGTTTGCTCAGCGGCCTGCGCGTCCCGAGCAGACACAGCGCCAGATTCATCAGCCGCTCTGCCTTGGCAATGGCCATCGACGCCCTTCGCCTTCCCTATGGTGCTTACGACGGATGACCGTACCGCCCCGAAGTGGCGCGGCAAAAGCCGAGGGCCCATGCCCGGACAGGCATGGACCCCAGATGATCAAGTCCGGTCAGACCTCGCACCTGTTTCGTACGACAATCCGACCTGATCCCGATCCCATTCGACTGTCGTACGACGATCGGACCGGAGGACGGTCAGACCGCGACCAGGTCCACCACGAAGATCAGCGTCTCGCCCGGCTTGATCGCCGGCGTCGGGCTCTGGTTGCCGTAGGCGAGGTGGGCCGGGATGGTCAGCTCGCGCCGGCCACCGACCTTCATGCCCTGGACACCCTGGTCCCAGCCCTTGATGACCCGGCCGCCGCCCAGCGGGAACTTGAACGGGTTGCCCCGGTTCCAGCTGGCGTCGAACTCCTCGCCCGTGCTGAAGGCAACACCCACGTAGTGGACCGTGACGTTCTGACCCGCCACCGCTTCGGCTCCGTCGCCCTCCCAGATGTCCTTGATCTGGAGGTCCGCCGGCGGCTCGCCCTCGGGGAAGTCGATCTCGGGCTTCTCGATGCTCACGTCTCTGGCTCCTGCTGGTGAATGAACAAAGGCAACACGGACAGTCTTTCATCCCCGGCGCGACGACGCCCGCGCCAGGCCGACCTCCACGAAGGGATCACATCGAGCGGTCACCACAAGAGGTCACCACAAGGGCTCACATCTTCGCGAGGATGTCCACGGAGAACACCAGCACCGAGTCCTTCTCGATACCGCTGCCCTGCGGCGGGTTGTCGCCGTAGCCCAGGGCCGGCGGGATGGAGATCATCACGCGGCTGCCGACCTTCTTGCCCGTCAGCCCCTGCGCCCAGCCCTTGACGACCTGCGACAGCCCGAACGAGACCAGCTGGCCGTTCTTGTACGACGAGTCGAACTCCTTGCCCGTGTCCCACAGCACGCCCTTGTACTGCACGAGGACCGACTCGGTCTCCTTGACCACTTCGCCGTCGCCCTCGATGACGTAGTTCGCCACCAGCTTCGTGGGCGCGGTCGCCTTCGGGACCTCGATCGAGGGAGCCGCCCCGTCGGTGTTCGTACCGACCTTCGGCAGAGCCGCGTCGTCCTGGGCGACGACCTTGCCCTTCGCCGAACTCTTCGCGTTGAACGTGTCCTTGACGTCCACCACGAACACCAGCGTGTCGGTGCCCTTGATACCCGCCTGCGAGTTGCCGGACGTGCCGTAACCCCAGGTCGGCGGGACGGCCATCTCGACCCGGCTGCCGGCCTTCTTGCCCGTCAGCCCGTACCGCCAGCCGTCGATGATGCTGCCCTGCGCGAGCTGGATGACCAGCGCGGTCCCCCGGTCGTACGAATTGTCGAAGACCTTCGCCGAGTCCCAGACCTGGCCCAGGTAGTTCGCCACGACGTAGTCGTTCTCCACGACCGTCTTGCCGTTGCCCGCGATCAGCGTCTTCACGGCAAGGTCCTTCGACGGCTCACCGCTGCCCTTGGCCACCGTCGGCTTCTCGTCGAACTTCGCCCCCGCGGTGACCGCCGGGAGCGGACCGTCGACGATCTTCGGCGCCGGCGCGGTGGACGAACCCGACTCCGATGCCGAAGGAGACGGGCTGTCACTGGCCTTGCTCGTGTCGGACTCGTCGTCACCGCACCCGGCGAGCGTGACAAGTCCGGCAGGTACGGCAAGGAGAACTGAGCGTCGGCGCACGGTGAAAGCCTCGTATCGGTGTCGATCTTGTGTTGCTGGCGTGCGCGCAACTCTACGGCGTGAGAAGGGCGCCGTACGGGAAACGTACGGCGCCCGCGTTGCGTTCCGGAAACACACCCGGCCGCAAATCTCACATATCGGAGGCCCGTCCACCGGTGACTCACATACCGGCGATCAGCTTCTCCACCCGCTCGTCGACACTGCGGAACGGGTCCTTGCACAACACCGTGCGCTGCGCCTGGTCGTTGAGCTTCAGATGCACCCAGTCGACCGTGAAATCACGGCGCTGCTCCTGCGCCCGCCGGATGAAGTCACCGCGCAGCCGCGCGCGAGTGGTCTGCGGCGGAACCGACTTGCCCTCGAAGATCTTCAAGTCGTTGCAGATCCGGGCGGCTTGGTTCTTCCTCTCCAGCAGGTAGTAAAGACCCCGCCTGCGGTGAATGTCGTGATAGGCGAGGTCTATCTGAGCGACGCGCGGATGCGACATCGTCATATTGTGCTTGGCCCGGTACCGCTCGATGAGCTGGTACTTCATCACCCAGTCGATCTCGGTGCCGATCCGGTCCAGATCCTCGGCCTCGATGGAGTCGAGCACCCGGCCCCACAGCTCCAGCACCTGCGCGACCGTGCCCGTACGGATACCCCGTCGCTCGACGAAGTCCACGGCCTTCTCGTAGTACTCGCGCTGCACATCCAGCGCCGAGGCCTCCCGGCCGCTGGCCAGCCGCACCTTGCGACGGCCCGTGATGTCATGGCTGACCTCGCGGATCGCCCGGATCGGGTTCTCCAGGGTCAGGTCCCGCATCACCGTGCCCGCCTCGATCATGCGCAGCACGAGGTCGGTGGCACCGACCTTGAGGAGCATCGTCGTCTCGGACATGTTCGAGTCACCGACGATGACATGCAGCCGACGGTAACGCTCGGCGTCCGCGTGCGGTTCGTCACGCGTGTTGATGATCGGCCTGGACCGGGTCGTCGCCGAGGAGACGCCCTCCCAGATGTGCTCGGCCCGCTGACTCACGCAGTAGACAGCACCACGCGGAGTCTGCAGCACCTTGCCCGCACCGCACAGAAGCTGGCGGGTGACAAGGAACGGAATGAGGATGTCCGCGAGCCGGGAGAACTCCCCGTGCCGGGCCACCAGATAGTTCTCGTGGCAACCGTAAGAGTTGCCCGCCGAGTCCGTGTTGTTCTTGAAGAGGTAGACGTCGCCCGCGATTCCTTCCTCGTGCAGGCGTCGTTCGGCGTCCACCAGGAGTCCCTCGAGAATGCGCTCGCCGGCCTTGTCGTGGGTGACGAGTTCCGTCACGTTGTCACATTCCGGCGTTGCGTATTCCGGATGTGATCCCACGTCAAGATAGAGGCGGGCGCCGTTTCGCAGAAAGACATTGCTGCTGCGGCCCCATGACACGACACGGCGGAAGAGGTACCGAGCCACCTCGTCGGGAGACAGACGCCGCTGTCCCCTGAACGTACACGTGACGCCGTACTCGTTCTCCAGCCCGAAAATGCGGCGGTCCATGACTGAACATTACGCCCGATCCCCCGAGCTGAAACGGGATCCGGCAGCACGGTTTGGATCATTTTCCGATGAGACCGCAACCACCGCACCCCCAGCGGGCACCGCCAGCACCCGCCCGGTGACCAGCAGAACCAGCAACGACACGGCCCCCGCACCCCCCGGCACGACGAACCCCCACAGCGTTCCGCCCCACTCCACGACCGGCCCCGCGAGGCCCGTCCCCAGCGACGCACCCACGGTGAACGTCGTCACAAGCCAGGAAAAAGCCTCGGTGACCGTCCCCCGCGGAGCATGCCGGTCCACCAGCACGAACACACATGCGAGAGCCGGCGCCAGGAACACTCCGGCCAGCACCATCAGCAACGTCATCGCCACCGCACCCGGCATCAGCGTCAACGGCAGGTAACTCACCGCCAGCAGCCCCACCAGCACCGTCAGCCGCCGCTCCGCCGGCCCGCTCCACTGCCGCGCCCCGTACACCGACCCGCCGAGCAGCGCACCCAGCCCGATGGCCGCCATCAGCCAGCCGTACACCGTGTCACCACCGTTGTCGTCCGCGTACGCCACCGAGGCCACCGTGATCGACCCCAGCGCGATCCCCACGAACAGGAACGCCCCCAGCATCGCCAGCAGCCCCGGCGAACGCAGCGCACCCAGCCAGTGCGCCTCGCGCGGCGCCGAACGCCACGCGCGCGAGGGCGGCGACAGCACCACGGACAGCGCCCCCAGGACCCCGATCACGTTCAGCACGAGCAGCGCGGCCTGCGCCGACCACAGCGACGCGCACAGCGTCACCAGCAACGGCCCCACGGTGAACATCACTTCCTGCGCCACCGCGTCCATCGCGTACGCCGTGTGCACCTGGCCCTCCTTACGGAGGACAGAGGGCCACAGCGCCCGCAGACCGCCCTCCAATGGAGGCGTGAAAAGCCCGGCGACCGCCACCGCGGCATACGCGAGCGGCAGCGGATCGGTGCCCGCGAACGCGAACACCCCCATGCCGAACGCCGACACGAGCGCGCCCGACAACTGGATCCGCGGCTGCCCGTACAGGTCCACCAGGCGCCCCAGCAGCGGCTGCCCCACGGCGTTCGCCACCCCGTACGCCGCCGCGAGCCCGCCGGCGAGGCTGTAGGTACCGCCCTCGGCCCGCACGAACAGCACGATCGCGATCGCCGCCGTGGCGTTCGGCAACCGGCCCACCAGGGTGCCCACGAGCAGCCGCACCGCGTGCCGCGCCCTGAGGATCTCCAGGTATCCCGACGCCATGACCAGCCCTTCCCGTCAACCGCGACGCCGGAGGTTGTACGTATAACGTCGCCTGCCATACGTACCATGTGCGCTGTCCGCACGTCCACACGAAGGAGCAGGCCCACGGTGGCACGAGGTAGCACCCGACCCACCAGCCGTGACGTCGCCCAGGCCGCGGGCGTCTCCCAGGCCGCCGTCTCCCTCGTCCTCGGCGACAAGTGGCGCGGACGCGTCTCCGAGACCACCGCCGAACGCGTACGAGAAGCCGCCCGCGAACTCGGCTACCGCCCCAACCTCGCCGCCCGCAACCTCCGCCTCGGCCACACCCGCACCGTCCTCCTCGTCGTCCCCGCCCTCACAACCGAGTTCTTCGCCGGCGTCTACACCGGAGCCGCCCGCATCGCCGCCGAACACGGCTTCGGCGTCGTCCTCTACCCCTCCCCCGAAGGCATCGGCCCCGCCCGCGACCCCTTCCACTCCGCCCGGGCCGCCCTCGACGGCGTCCTCGCCTCCTCCATGGCCGCCGACGCCCTCACCGCCATCCGCGGCGACCAACTCCCCCTCGTCATGCTCGACAGCGACCCCCACGGCAGCCTCGGCGCCGCCACCGTCAACCTCGACATCGCCGACGGCGTACGCCAGGTCGCCGACCACCTCCTCGCCCTCGGCCACCGCCACTTCCTCCACCTCGCCGCCGACATCCCCTCCTGGACCTTCGCCGTACGCGCCCACGAACTCGCCACACGCCTCGCCACCGTCCCCGACACACGCGTACGCACCATCCACGCCCCCATCTCCATCGAGGGCGCCCAGCAGGCCACCACAGCCGCCCTGACCGCCCCCGGGCCCCACCCCACCGCCCTCGTCTGCGACGACGACAAACTCGCCGCCGGCGCCTACAAGGCCATCCGCCGCCTCGGCCTGCGCATCCCCGACGACCTCTCCGTCACCGGCCTCGACGACCTCGCCCTCGCCACCGCCATCGACCCCGAGCTGACGACCGTACGACTCGACGCCGAACTCTTCGGCGAACGCGGCATGCAAGCCCTCCTCGCCGTCCTCGACGGCCGCACCCCCACCCAGGGCGACATCCCCGTCCAACTCGTCGTACGAGACTCCACAGCACCGCCCCGCAGCCCTTGAACCCCCACCAACGCCCGCACCCCGGCCGCCAAAGGCAACCGGGGTGCGAACCAACAAAGAAGAACGAGGGCGGCGACTACTCCTCCTCGGCGGCGCTCTCCGCCTCCGTGGACGCCCCGTCGGCCTCCAGCAACCGACCCAGCTGACGACCGACGATCCGCTTGAACTTCCGCTTCTGAGGACGCGTACGATCCAGCACCGCCACCTCCAGCCGCTCCGCCGGAATCTCCCGCTCGGTACCGTTCGTATCCCGCGACAGCGCCTGAACCGCCAACTTCAGCGCCTCGGCCAACGAGAACCCGTCCTGATGACGCTGATCCAGATAACTGCTGATCTGCTCGGCATTACCACCGACCGCCACCGAACCATGCTCATCGACGATCGACCCGTCATGAGGCAGCCGATAGATCTGGTCACCGTCCGGGGTCTCCCCCACCTCGGCCACCACCAGCTCGACCTCGTACGGCTTCTCCGCCGCCGACGAGAAGATCGTGCCCAACGTCTGCGCGTACACGTTCGCCAGACCACGAGCCGTCACATCGGCACGGTCGTACGTGTACCCACGCATATCGGCATACCGCACACCACCGATCCGCAGGTTCTCGTACTCGTTGTACTTGCCGGCAGCCGCGAAGCCGATCCGGTCATAGATCTCGCTGAACTTGTGCAGCGCACGGGACGGGTTCTCGCCGACGAACACGATGCCATCGGCATACTGCAGCACAACCAGGCTGCGACCACGCGCGATGCCCTTACGGGCGTACTCCGCCCGGTCGGCCATCGCCTGCTGGGGTGAGACATAGAACGGCGTCGACACCGGTTAACCGTCCCTTTCTGTCGAAGTCACTGGACCACCTGAACAAGAAGAGGCACTACAGCAGCGCGGCACGCGGGCCGTCGGGCTGCTCAAGACGCCGCTCCAGAATCGAACGGGCGATCTCGGCGCCTTCCTCGTCCGTCAACCTGCGGAAACCGTCCTCGGTGATCACAGTGACAATCGGGTAGATCCGGCGCGCGACATCAGGACCACCGGTCGCCGAATCGTCGTCCGCCGCGTCGTACAACGCCTGGATGACCAGCGTCGTCGCATCCGCCTCAGTCAGATCACGGCGATACAGCTTCTTCATCGCACCACGCGCGAAGATCGACCCCGACCCGGTCGCGGCATACCCCTGCTCCTCGGAACGCCCACCCGTCACGTCGTACGAGAAGATGCGCCCCTTCCCCCGGTCCACATCGAACCCGGCGAACAGCGGCACCACGGCAAGACCCTGCATGGCCATACCGAGGTTCGAACGAATCATGGTGGACAGCCGGTTCGCCTTGCCCTCCAGCGAGAGCTGCGCACCCTCCACCTTCTCGAAGTGCTCCAACTCGAGCTGGAACAACTTGACCATCTCGACGGCGAGACCGGCGGTGCCGGCGATCCCGACGGCCGAGTACTCATCGGCCGGGAACACCTTCTCGATGTCCCGCTGCGCGATGACGTTCCCCATGGTCGCCCGCCGGTCACCGGCAAGCACGACACCACCCGGGAAGGTGACAGCCACGATGGTGGTGCCGTGCGGCGCCTCGATCGCGCCCTGGGTGGGCGGCAGCTGCCGCTTGCCCGGAAGCATCTCCGGCTGATGGTCGGACAGGAAGTCCATGAAGGACGACGACCCAGGCGTCAGGAAGGCAGCCGGTAGACGCCCGGTGCTACGAGTGTTGGCTTCCACGGGGATCCTTCCAAGTAGGCGGCAGCCCGACGAACAGCGTCGGGATCATCTCCCAACTTGCCGATGGCCGAATTGCAGTTGAAGCACAGTACGCCACGGACCCTACCCGTCTCGTGGCAGTGATCCACATGAATGGCAGGAGCTTTCAGGCAGATCACGCAGAGCCCCATTTGAGAGGCGACCATCTCGTCACGCTCGGCCACCGTCATGCCGTAGTGGCGCTTCAGATGCCCTGCACGGCCCTTGCTTGCCAGGCAGGCTCCGCAACTCGTCGAAAGACCGTCGGAGGCTGTTGCATTGCGATGCCACTCACTGTGCGGCTTGACCTCACCACAGCTCCGACAGAACTTGTGACCCTCCGGCGTCTCCACACGGGGCCGTACATTCTTTCCCTTCGCCAGCTGCCGGGTCTGGTGATATTGCGCCCAGCACTCTCGGCAGTAGGCCTGCAACCCGTCACGGGCCGCCTTGTTGCTGGCGAAGGCTGCTCGCGGCTTTGATTCCCTGCACCGCGAGCAACGCTTCAAGCCCTCTTCGCTTGCCAAGCTAAGCGCCCCCGGAGCCTTTGATTCGAAGGCTACTCGCCGCCCTTCTGAACGAAACTTCGAACGAAGTCCTCCGCATTCTCCTCGAGGACATCGTCAATCTCGTCCAGGACGGAGTCCACGTCGTCGCTCAGCTTCTCCTGGCGCTCCTTGAGGTCTTCGGATACCTGTGCCTCAGGTGCCTCCTCGACCTCCTCGGTGCTGCGCGTCGCCTTCTGCTGTCCGCCGCCGGTGTCCTTGGTCGCCATAACCCTCACCCCGCTCGGTTCGACGTTCTTGATCAGACCCTACAAGCAGGGTCCGACATTGGCCCCGCTGTTGCTACAACGTCCGGGAACCACCTCGATGATTCCCGGACGCCACACTTTCCACCCTGCCCGGGCGTCCCGGCCCCAACACCTACTCAGTGGCCCGACAGGACCCTGACCAGGTCTTCTGCCGTGCGGCAGCGGTCCAGGAGCTCTTTCACGTGATTACGCGTTCCGCGAAGCGGCTCAAGGGTTGGGACGCGCTGGAGCGAATCCCGGCCCGGCAGATCGAAGATCACCGAGTCCCAGGAGGCCGCCGCGACGTCGTCCGCGTACTGCTCCAGGCAGCGTCCGCGGAAGTAGGCGCGCGTGTCCTCCGGGGGCTTCGTACGGGCCCTCTCGACCTCGTCCTCGTCCAGCAGGCGCTTGATACGGCCACGGGCCACCAGGCGGTTGTAAAGGCCCTTCTCGGCCCGTACGTCCGCGTACTGGAGGTCGACCAGGTGCAGCCTGGCGGCGTCCCAGTCGAGGTCGTCGCGGCGGCGGTAGCCCTCCATGAGTTCTCGTTTGGCGACCCAGTCGAGTTCGCCGGCAAGGCTCATGGGGTCGTTCTCCAGGCGGTTCAGGGTGTCTTCCCAGCGGGCCAGGACGTCCTTGGTCTGGTCGTCCGCGTCGGCCCCGTACCGCTCCTCCACGTACTTGCGCGACAGCTCGAAGTACTCCATCTGGAGTTGTACGGCGGTCAGTGTGCGGCCGCTGCGGAGCGTGACCAGGCGCTTGAGCGTCGGGTCGTGGGACACCTGGTGGAGCGTGCGGACCGGCTGGTCCACGGCCAGGTCGACCGCGATGAAGCCGTCCTCGATCATGGACAGGACCAACGCCGTCGTGCCCAGTTTCAGGTAGGTCGAGATCTCGGAGAGGTTCGCGTCGCCGATGATCACGTGGAGGCGGCGGTATTTCTCCGCGTCCGCGTGGGGCTCGTCCCGGGTGTTGATGATCGGGCGCTTCAGCGTCGTCTCCAGGCCTACCTCTACCTCGAAGTAGTCCGCGCGCTGGCTCAGCTGGAAGCCGTGTTCGTGGCCGTCCTGGCCGATGCCGACGCGGCCTGCGCCGGTGACGACCTGGCGGGAGACGAAGAACGGCGTGAGGTGGCGCACGATGTCCGAGAAGGGGGTCTCCCGCTTCATCAGGTAGTTCTCGTGCGTGCCGTAGGAGGCGCCCTTGTTGTCGGTGTTGTTCTTGTAGAGGTGGATCGGCTGGGCGCCGGGGAGCTGCGCGGCGCGTTCGGCGGCTTCGGCCATGATGCGTTCGCCGGCCTTGTCCCAGAGGACGGCGTCGCGGGGGTTGGTGACTTCGGGGGAGCTGTATTCGGGGTGTGCGTGGTCGACGTACAGTCGCGCGCCGTTGGTGAGGATGACATTGGCGAGACCGATGTCCTCGTCGGTGAGCTGACTGGAGTCGGCGGCCTCGCGGGCGAGGTCGAAGCCCCGCGCGTCCCGCAGCGGGTTCTCCTCCTCGAAGTCCCAGCGGGCCCGCCGCGCCCGGTGCATCGCCGCCGCGTAGGCGTTGACGATCTGGGACGAGGTGAGCATGGCATTGGCGTTGGGGTGGCCGGGGACGGAGATCCCGTACTCCGTCTCGATGCCCATTACTCGCCGTACGGTCATGCGGCCCTCCTTGCCCGGCGGTGTCCTCGGTCGGGGACGCCGCTCAAGTACCGCTGGCGCTCCGGTGCGTGTGCGGTGCCCGTCCCCGCACTGCGCGCCTCGGCGGTACGAAAGAGCCTAGAACGCCTTTGCGCTGGTGGGGAGATCATTTGCGTCATTGCCTTGCTCCGGCTGTGGCCTGAAAAACAGTTGGCTGCGGGTACCCGGTGAGGGCACCCGCAGCCACCCCGTCTTTTACAGGTATTGACCGGTGTTGGCCACCGTGTCGATGGAGCGCCCGGTGTCTGCGCCCTGCTTTCCGGTGATGAGCGTACGGATGTAGACGATCCGTTCGCCCTTCTTTCCGGAGATCCGGGCCCAGTCGTCGGGGTTGGTGGTGTTGGGGAGGTCCTCGTTCTCCTTGAACTCGTCCACGCATGCCTGGAGGAGGTGGGAGACGCGGATGCCCTTCTGCTTGTGGTCGAGGAAGTCCTTGATCGCCATCTTCTTGGCCCGGCCCACGATGTTCTCGATCATGGCGCCGGAGTTGAAGTCCTTGAAGTAGAGGACTTCCTTGTCACCGTTGGCGTAGGTGACCTCCAGGAAGCGGTTCTCCTCGGATTCCGTGTACATGTGCTCCACGGCGGTCTGGATCATGCTCTGGACCGTGGCGCCCTTGTCGCCGCCGTGCTCCCCCACGTCCTCGGGGTGCAGCGGGAGGCGGTCGGTGAGGTACTTCTGGAAGATGTCCTTGGCGGATTCGGCGTCCGGACGTTCGATCTTGATCTTCACGTCGAGGCGGCCGGGGCGCAGGATGGCGGGGTCGATCATGTCCTCACGGTTGGAGGCGCCGATGACGACCACGTTCTGCAGGCCTTCCACGCCGTCGATCTCGGCGAGGAGCTGGGGGACGATGGTGTTCTCCACGTCCGAGCTGACGCCGGATCCGCGGGTGCGGAAGAGGGATTCCATCTCGTCGAAGAAGACGATGACGGGGGTGCCCTCGCTGGCCTTCTCACGAGCGCGCTGGAAGACGAGGCGGATCTGCCGCTCGGTCTCGCCGACGTACTTGTTGAGGAGTTCGGGGCCCTTGATGTTGAGGAAGAAGCTCTTGCCGGTGGCCTGGCCGGTGACTTCGGCGACCTTTTTGGCCAGCGAGTTGGCGACGGCCTTGGCGATGAGTGTCTTTCCGCATCCGGGGGGCCCGTAGAGCAGGACGCCCTTGGGCGGCCTGAGTTCGTGCTCCTTGAAGAGGTCGGGGTGGAGGTACGGGAGTTCGACCGCGTCGCGGATCATCTCGATCTGGTTGCCCAGGCCGCCGATCTGCTCGTAGCCGATGTCGGGTACCTCTTCGAGGACCAGTTCCTCGACCTCGCTCTTCGGTACGACTTCGTAGACGTACCCGGATCGGGGTTCGAGCAGGAGGGCGTCGCCGGGGCGGATGACGACGTCCAGGAGGGGCTCGGCGAGCCGTACCACCCGTTCCTCGTCGGTGTGCCCCTGTACCAGGGCGCGCTCGCCGTCCTCGAGGATCTCCTTGAGGGTGACGATGTCGCCGACGCTCTCGTACTCCATGGCCTCGACCACGTTGAGAGCTTCGTTGAGCATCACTTCCTGGCCGCGTCGTAGCACTTCGAGCTCGACGCTGGGGCTGACGTTCACGCGGAGTTTGCGGCCTCCGGTGAAGATGTCGGCCGTGCCGTCCTCGTTGGCGACCAGGAAGACACCGAAGCCGGCCGGGGGCTGTGCGAGCCGGTCGACTTCCTCCTTGAGGGCCACGATCTGGTCGCGGGCCTCTCGGAGTGTGTTGGCGAGCCGCTCGTTCTGTGCGGACACGCCGGCCAGGTTTGTCTGCAGCTCGACGATCCGCTCTTCGAGAATCCTCGTGTGTCGCGGAGAGTCGGCGAGCTTGCGCCGCAGGACGGCGATCTCCTGCTCAAGGTAGGCAATCTGCCCGGACGGGTCGTCGGACCCTCGTCCCGGGCGGATGCCGCGGTTCATGTCGTCGTCGTGGGCTGCCACGGTCCTCACCTCCTCCAAGGGGAGCTGGACGCTTCCAGACCCTACCTGGGTGGGTGTCGATTGAAACCCCTAGATCACAAAGACTGTCGAGGTGTGTCCGATCTTCACCCTTGCGCTCTCCCTCACGCCAGGGGAATACCCACAGAACGTGGTTGGGAAGCGGCCGGAGGTAGGGTCGAAGTGTTCAACACCCGCCAGAGCTGGGCCGACTTGCCGTCGGATTGTCTTGCTCGGGGCAGAAACGGCAGGAGATATGACCGTGCAGGAGGAGGCCGGGACAGGCGCCGAGGCGTTGGAGGTCTGGATCGATCAGGACCTGTGTACGGGGGACGGGATCTGCGTCCAGTACGCGCCTGAGGTCTTCGAGCTGGACATCGACGGGCTGGCGTACGTGAAGAGCCCCGGGGACGAGTTGTTGCAGGCCCCGGGGGCGACGACGCCGGTTCCGCTGCCGTTGCTGACCGATGTGGTGGACTCCGCGAAGGAGTGTCCGGGCGACTGTATTCACGTACGTCGAGTTTCGGACAGGGTCGAGGTTTTCGGCCCGGACGCGGAGTGATCGTCCGACCACTCCGCGCCACCGTCGGCTGATTCTCGTAATGCCCCTGTCTGATTTCTCACACGGTGTTCGCCGTACGTACGTTCCGTGGCCGCCTGCCGGTCGGCCGGCGGGTGTTCACACGCTCTGTGCGCTGGCGGGTGTCGAGCGGAGGAACGCGCCGTTCTTCCACTGCCACTTGGCGCGCTCGTCGACGTCCGGGCAGCATCTGGGGACGTCGAGGGACGAGTAGCCGAGGAGTGTGGCCGTGACGGCGCCGGCACTGACGGTGAGGTCGGTGACGGTGAGGCGGTCCTTGGGGTCGACGAGGGTCGCGACGAGGCGGGGCTGCTCGGCGTCGGCCGCCTGGGTGAGGACGTACACGCCGTTGGGCGGGGTGCCGGAACCGGCGTCGCAGCGTACGGAGGCGACCGTTTCGGGTCTGCCGTCGCCGTCGAGGTCTCCGGTGGCCTTTTCCTGGACGAGGATCGGGAGGGGGCCGCACTGGAGGGGGAAGTCGACGCCGGTGGGGTCGGGGGGTGCCACGGCTGCGGCGGGCTTTCCTCCGGGGCCGGCTGCCTGGGCCGCGGTGGCGGAGTCCGGCTGGAGGGCCGAGGAGAGGGCGACGACTCCGGCGAGGGCGGTGGCCGTGGCGAGCCAGTGGATGGGGCGGGTGTGCGTGTGTGCCAGTTCCGGGACGGCGGAGTGCTGCACTCGGAGTGTCTCCCGTGGAGGGCTGTACCGGTGGGGTGTCCCGCATAGTGCCACACGTCACAGTGCGAGGGAACGGCGGGGTGCGTGGGTCCGGTGTCGGCACTGGTGCTGTTGTGGCGTCAACTGGAGAGCGGTGTGGCCGAGTTCCCGGTGTACTGCGGGAACTCGGCCACGGTGTTCGTGCGTTGACGCGGTCAGCGGCCGTTGCCGCCGTCGGCGTTGGGGCCGGAGTAGTCCTCGCCGTAGGAGCCCTTGGAGGGGCGGCGGCGGCGGACGGGGGGCTCGACGCCGTCGGCGAGGCGGCGGGCGGTGAGCAGGAAGCCGGTGTGGCCGATCATGCGGTGGTCCGGACGGACGGCGAGGCCCTCGATGTGCCAGTTGCGGACCATCGATTCCCAGGCGCTCGGCTCGTTGAAGCAGCCGATCTCGCGGATGGACTCGACGGTCCGGGCGAGCTGGGTGGTGGTCGCCACGTAGCAGCAGACGATGCCGCCGGGGACGAGGGCCTTGGAGACGGCCTCCAGGCATTCCCAGGGGGCGAGCATGTCGAGGACGACGCGGTCGACGTCGGTGTCGCTGAGGTTGTCCTGGAGGTCGCCGACGGTGAGCTGCCAGGCGGGGTGGGGGCCGCCGAAGTAGCGTTCCACGTTCTGCTGGGCGATCTCGGCGAAGTCCTCGCGGCGCTCGTAGGAGTGCAGCATGCCCTGGTCGCCGATGGCGCGCAGCAGGAAGCTGCTGAGTGAGCCGGAGCCCACGCCGGCTTCCACGACGCGTGCGCCGGGGAAGATGTCGGCGAAGGCCAGGATCTGCCCCGCGTCCTTGGGGTAGACCACGGCGGCGCCGCGGGGCATGGACAGGACGTAGTCGGGGAGCAGGGGGCGCAGCGCGAGGTAGGCGACGTTTCCGGTGGTGCGGACAACGCTGCCCTCGGGTGCGCCGATCAGCTCGTCGTGCGGGAAGGAACCCTTGTGGGTGTGGAAGTTCTTTCCGGCTTCGAGCGTGAACGTGTAGTGGCGGCCCTTGGGGTCGGTCAGCTGTACCTGGTCCCCGACCTTGAAGGGCCCGCGCCTGCGGGCGGCACCGGTCGGTTCGGACATGTGAACAGCCTACTGGTGTTGGCGGGGGCCGCCGACCATCGCGTCGGTGGATGAGGGACCGGGGTCGGGTGTCCTGTGCTGTGACAGGAATCATCTTCACAAAATCCACAATCGGCGTGCATGGTTCCGCTTAGCGCTTCGAGGGTGCTTCGGGGGTGTTCCGGCCCTTGGTGATGATTCTTTCTTTACGTACACAAGTGGGTGATCATGGCCACCTCCGCCGACGGCGTCGACGTCTTCCCGTCCCGCCGTACCGCGCGGATGGTGCGGCGTCAGGCGGTGTGGAAGCCGGGCTTCCTGCCGTTCCTGGTCACCGCGGGTCTCGCCTACGTCTTCTCCTCCGCGTTGTACTCCCCCAGGCAGACTCTGATGGGCTGGGTGGTGACCGTCCTGTGGACGCTGCCCGTCGTCAGTTCGCTCGTCGGTGTCACCGGTGCCGTGCTGACCCGGCGCCGTATCGCGCGTCAGCGGGGCTGGGCCGGTGCGGCTCCGGCGCTGCACGACCGGCTCGTCGTGCTCGTGCCGACCATTGGACGGCACGACACGTATCCGGCGCTGGAGCGGTCGGTGCTGTCGTACTGCGCGTTCCTGCCGGGCTGGTTTCCCGCGCTGCGTATCGACGTCCTGACGGAGGAGGGCTGTGAGGCGGCCGAGCGCATCGACGCCCTGGCGGCCCGCAGCCCGCTGATTCGCGTGGTCACCGTGCCGAAGGCCTATCGCACACCCAATGGCACCCGTTTCAAGGCGCGCGCGAACCACTACGCCCATGAGCTGCGCATCGCCGAGGGTGAGGCCCTGGACGACGTGTGGGTGCTGCACATGGACGACGACACCGGGGTCGGTCCCGACACGGCCGAGCAGGTCGCCCGGTTCATCAACGCCCAGCGGCGCGCGGGTCCCGACGGAAAGCATCTGGCGCAGGGGATGCTGACGTATCCGCGGGAGAACGCGGTGAACCGGCTGACGTGGCTGGCCGACGCGATACGTCCCGCCGACGACATCGCCCGCTTCGCCGTCCTCACCGGCGGCGGTACCCCGCTGGCCGGGCTGCACGGCGAGCTGCTGCTGCTCCGTGCGTCGATCGAGGCCACGATCGGCTGGGACTTCGGGCCTGACTCCATCTGCGAGGACGCTCATCTGGCCCTGGTCTTCGCCAGCCGTTACAAGGGGCGCAGCGACTGGTTCTCCGGCCGCAGTTACGGGGCGTCCCCGGCGACCATGCGGGACTTCCTGAAGCAGCGGGAGCGCTGGTCGTGGGGTCTGGTGGGGCTGGCCTTCAACCGGAGTCTGCCGCGCCGTTCGAGGGCGCTGCTCATGTACAGCGTGACGACGTGGGTGATGGGGCCGTTCCAGCATGTCGGGGTCGTCCTGGCGGTGGGCGCGCTGCTCGGCGACCTCAACACCTCGCCGGTCACGCCGTGGATCCTGCCGCTGTGGGCGGTGACCATGGGGTACGCGGTGTGGATGTACTGGGAGGGCCTGAAGATCAACGCCTCGGTGTCGGCCAACGGCCGTCGGCTGTGGTGGGAGCCGATGGCGGTGGTCGCTCTGATGCCGTTCTTCGCGTTGTGGGAGGCGGCCGGTTCGTTCCGGGGGCTGCTGCGGTGTCTGCGGGGCGTGGAGAACCAGTTCGTCGTGATCGCGAAGCCGGCCTGAGGGATGCGTACACGTCTTCGGGGTCTGCGTGGCCTCGCTCTCCTCTCCCTCCCCGCCCTTCTGTTCACGAGTGGGTGCGTCTCGTTGGGAGCCGGTGCTCCGGAGCCGACCACACCGTCCGCATCGGCGTCAGCGTCCGCGTCGGCGGCCGAGACCCCTGCTCCGGCGCGGGTCGCCCGGCCCTGGCGGCGTGGGGACCCTCAGCTCGGGGCGCAGGTGCTCTGGTACACGTACCCGGGCGAGACGGACGCGTCCGTGCGGGCCGACTCGCTGCGGCTGGTGAACTACATGGTCGGCAAGGACATGAACGCGGTCTCGGTGACGTTTCCGTTCGCGACCGCCGGGCCCACGGCGAGCCGGGTCGGTGCCTCGGCCGAGACGCCCTCGGTACGGCATCTGGGGATGCTCCTGGACACCGCGGCGGCGGCCGGGCTGCGGATCACCGTGCGTCCGCTTCTCGACGAGCGGAGCCTGGTGGCCCGGGATCCCCTGGCCTGGCGCGGGTCGCTCGCCCCGGCGGACCGGGCGGCCTGGTTCCGGTCGTACGAGGCTTTCCTGGCGCCGTATCTCACGCTCGCGGCCCGGCATCACGCGAGCACGTTCGTCGTCGGGGCGGAGCTGACCTCGCTGGAGGACGATCCGCGCTGGCGTTCGCTGATCGCCACCGCGCGCAGGTCGTTCACCGGTGAACTGTCCTACGACGCCAACTGGGACGACTACGTCTCCCGGCATGTCCCCGTGCCCGTCGAACACCTGGGCGTGGACGCCTACTTCCCCCTCCCCCGGCTCGGCGACGACGCCTCCGTCGCGGAGATCGCCGAGGGCTGGCAGCGCTGGCTGGACCGCAAGAGCACCGGGAAGCTGCCCCGGATCGTGCTGAGCGAGGTCGGCATCATCGCCGAGGACGGCGCCTATCGGCACCCGGCCGTCTGGAAGGGCGAGGGGAAGCTCAACCAGACGGTGCAGCAACGCTGGTTCGCGGCGGCCTGTCAGGTCGCCCGGGACCGGGACATGGCCGGCCTGTACTGGTGGAACCTCGACTTCCACGCCGACCCCGCGGCGGGAGCCGACGCCGTCTCCCGCGCCTCCTTCCTCGGGCGCCCGGCCGAGGCCGTTGTCGCCTCCTGCTTCCGGGACTGGCCGCGATGAACGAAGAGCGCTTCTGGGGCGAGTACGGTTCCCGTCCCCATCCGTCGGCGGAAGGGGCGCCAACCAAAGGGGCTCCAGATGACACCGTGCCTCTTCAGACCGCCGGGAGGCCCCGGAGTGTCGGGGCGGGACGGATCGCGGATCTGCATCCGGTCGTCCGGCCGGAGCCGGGCAACGACGTGACACCGGCCGCGGAGCGGGAACCGATGGCCTGGCCGGCATCGGACGTCGAGGTGGGACCGGTCGCGTTCGGAGGACCGCTCGGCAGCACTCCCTCCGCGGCCCTCACCCGATCCCCCGCGCTGCCTGCCGCCGGGCCCGCGCCCGAAGGCGAGCCAAGGCCGGATTCCGGGCAGGAGGCCAGTGGGAGGCGATTCTCCCCTGTGGACGGGCTGCGGGGCGCGGCTGTGCTGGCCGTTCTGTTGCACGACACCGGAGTGGGCGGGCCGTATTTCTCCTGGGCCGGTGCGGGTGTCGACGTCCTGCTGGTGCTCTCGGGTTTCCTCGCCACCCTGCCGCTGCTCCGTCGGGCGACCACCACCGGGAGGACCGGCGTGGTCGGCTTCCTGGGCCGTCGCGCGAAGCGGTTGCTGCCCGCGCTGCTGGTGTCGGTCGGCATGACCCTCGCTGCGTACTGGGCACTCGGACATGGTGGGTGGGCCGCGTGGTTGCGGGGGTGGCCGCTCGGTGCCGTCCCCCTGCCGGACGCGCCGCTTGCTCCGCTGTGGTTGGTGGAGGTCACCGCGCGTTCCATGCTGGCGTGGTCACTTGTGCTGGCGGGCCTCTGTCTCCTGGCCCGGCGTCGGCTGGCCCCGGTGGCGCTGGTCGTCGCCCTGCTCGGCGGGGCGGTGACCGTCGCTGCGGCATGCGGGGCGCTGCCCGATCTGGGCGTCGTTTCCGGCGTACAGGCGGTCGCGTTGCCGGCCGGTGCGGTTGCCGCGTGCCTGGTTCATCTGGCTGAGCGTCGTGGCCGTGCGGTGTCCCGGCCAGGGGCCGTGCTGCTGATGGTGACCGGTTTCGCCGCTGCGGGAGCCCTGGCGGTGGCGGCCGTCCTGCGGGGCGGGGAGCAGGGCGACAGCCGGTACGTGGTCGGGGTCGTGCTGGGTGCCGGTCTGCTGACGGCGGTGCTCTGCGGTGATCGGGGTCCTCTGGTGCGGCTGCTGTCGGGCGGTCTGCTCACGGAGATCGGCCGTATGTCGTACAGCCTGTTTCTGCTGCACCTGCCCGTGTACTGGCTGCTGCGGCGCGGCCAGGCGGGGCTCAGTCCGCTCGCCCTGTTCCTGGTCGGGGGCGTGGTGACCTGGTTCCTGGCGCTGCTCGTCCACTACCTGCTCGTCGAGCGCCTGGCCGCCCGTTCCTGGCGTCGCGAGCCCCGGCAGGACGAGAACCTGCGACACCGGCTTCAGGAGAGCCGTGCTCTCTAGTTCGGGCGGGCCATGGCCTTGACGAAGGCGCGTTCCACGTCGGCCGCCGAGAGGACTCCGTAGATCTCGCCGGACTCCTCCACGACCAGGTATTCGGTGGCGGGGGTCGCGCGCAGGGCGTCGAGGAGTTCCTCGCCGGAGAGTTCGGCCGAGACGCGCATGCCGTCGGTGAGGTCCTGGGCGAGGCCGCTGACGGAGACCCAGGGACGGCGGTGCTCGGGTACGCCGACGATGGCGGCCTCTCGGACGAGAGACAGGGGTTCGCCGTCGGGGTCTACGACTACCAGGGCGCGGGCGCCGGCGTCGTTGGCGCGGCGCAGGGCCTCGGAGAGGGGGGTGTTGGTCTCGACGGGGACGGCGCGGCGGGTGAGGTTGCGGGCGCGGAGTTCCGGGAGGTGTTCGCGCAGGCGGGCCATGCGGAGGCTGTTGCCGGCGCCGGTCCAGATGATCGCGGCGAGGATGGCGGCGAGCAGGGCGTCGGTGACGGTGTCCATGCCGACGCTGTCCTCGGCGCTGGAGCCGAGGGCGCCGGACTGGGTGAGCAGCGGGAGTCCGATGAGGACGGAGACGGCGAGGGCGCGGCCGACCCAGGCGGCGGCGATCGTACCGCTCATGGGTTTGCCGGTGATCTTCCAGACGACGGCGCGGAGCATCCGGCCGCCGTCGAGGGGCAGGCCGGGCAGGAGGTTGAAGGCGGCGACGATGAGGTTGGAGATCATCAGGCCGGCCAGCAGGACTCCGGGGACGGTGCCGGCTTCGACGGTCTGGAGGGCGAGGTAGAAGACGCCCGCGAGGATCAGGGAGAGGAGCGGGCCCACGAAGGCGAGGACGAATTCGCGGCCGGGGGTCTCGGACTCCTTCTCGATCTCGGAGACGCCGCCGAAGAACTGGAGCTGGATGCGGCGTACCGGGAGTTTGTAGCGGAGGGCGGCGACGGTGTGGGCGAGTTCGTGGACCAGGACGGAGGCGTAGAAGGCGACGGCGAAGAAGAGGGCCACGAGGTAGCGCAGGGCGCCGAGTTCGGGCAGGACGCGGTCGAGCTGGCCGCCGAAGACCCAGGTGATGAGGGCGGCGACGAGGAACCAGCTGGGGGCGACGTAGACGGGTACGCCGAAGGGGCGTCCCATGAGGAGTCCGCCGCCGGGTTCCTTCTTGGGCTTCTGGGGGGCGCGGGACTTGCCGAGGCGGGGGGTGGTGCGGGAGCGGCCGGTGGTGTCGGCGGGCGCGTCCGGCGGGGTGGGCCCGGTCGGTTTCGCGGGTTCTTCCGGGGCTGCCGGTTCGCCGGGTTCCGTGGGCTTGTCGTTGTGTTCGTCCCGATCGTTCCGCTCGTTCCGGGCGGGCTCCGTCGGCTTCTCGGTCTGGGCGAGCCTGGTGTCGGTGCTCGTGGGTTCGGGGCGTGCGGGGTCGGTGGCCGGGGCCGTACTCCCGGTGTGGCGGTCGGTCGGCTGGTCGTTGCCGGAGCGCGGCTGCCCGCTCCCGCCGCTCTCGTCCACAGTGTCCCCTTGTCGAATGCGTCTCCCTTTTCCGCTCCGGGGCGGAAGGGTCTCGGGTCGATGGTATGCGGCCGTCGCGACGTGTTCCGCCCCGGCACCCCCTGTGTTCGCCGGGGTGTCCTGGTGTAGGGCCTGTCCGGCGGATCAGGTCGCGGGAAAGCAACGGCGCCGCATCATCGCCGGTGAGCGGGGTCTGGTGCGTGCAGCTGCAAGGCGGAGGAGGGAGTCGACGCGGAGCGATGGGGGTCCCCCCTCTCGAGCGAAGCCGAGAGTGGGGGAGAGCGACGACAACGCCGCAGATGGGCGTGCCAGACCCCGCGTCCGCGACATGATCCGCCGGACAGGCCCTGGTCGTGGCGGCGGGTGGGTCACTGTCAGTGGTGGGCCGTAAGGTCGTCGTCATGGAAATCAGCACCGAGGGCACTGCCGAGTCCGTCTCGCCGGTCGTGCTGCCCTCCGCGCCGTCGTCGCTGTCGCCCTCGCGGGCCAGTGACTTCATGCAGTGTCCGTTGCTGTACCGGTTCCGGGTGATCGACCGGTTGCCGGAGAAGCCGAGTGAGGCGGCCACGAGAGGCACGCTGGTGCACGCGGTCCTTGAGCGGCTGTTCGACGCGCCGGCGGCGGAGCGGACGGCGCCCCGGGCGAAGTCGCTGATCCCGGGCCAGTGGGACCGGCTGCGGGAGTCGCGGCCGGAGGTGGTGGAGCTGTTCGCGGACGATCCGGACGGGGAGCGGCTGGCGCGCTGGCTGGGCGAGGCAGAGCGGCTGGTGGAGCGCTGGTTCGGGCTGGAGGATCCGACGCGGCTGGAGCCCGCCGAGCGTGAGCTGTTCGTCGAGGCGGAGCTGGATTCGGGGCTGCGGCTGCGCGGGATCATCGACCGGGTCGATGTGGCGCCCTCGGGCGAGGTGCGGATCGTCGACTACAAGACGGGGAAGGCGCCGCGGCCGGAGTACGCGGAGGGGGCGCTGTTCCAGATGAAGTTCTACGCGCTGGTCGTCTGGCGGTTGAAGAACGTGGTGCCTCGGCGGTTGCAGCTGGTGTATCTCGGCAGTGGGGATGTGCTGACGTACGACCCGGTGCTGGCTGATCTTGAGCGGGTGGAGCGAAAGCTGCATTCCTTGTGGGAGGCGATCCGGGAGGCGACGGAGTCCGGGGTCTGGCGGCCTCGGCCGACGAAGCTCTGTGGTTGGTGTGATCACCAGGCCGTGTGTCCGGAGTTTGGGGGGACTCCCCCGCCTTATCCGTTGCCGGTGGGTGTGGCTCCACCGGGAGCGTTGTGATTCGTCTGCCGGCCGGTGGGGGCTGGTCGCGCAGTTCCCCGCGCCCCTAAAAGCAGGGCGTGGTCGCGTCCGATGTTGGTCGGCAAGGCAGAATGAAGGGGCCTAGCGAAGGAGACTTACGTGGCCGTCCGCGTTCTACTGGTCGACGACCAGCCGCTGCTGCGTACCGGGTTCCGGATGATTCTGGAGGCCGAGCAGGACATCGCGGTCGTCGGCGAGGCCGGAGACGGTCTTCAGGCGATCGACCAGGTGCGGGCCCTGCAGCCCGATGTGGTTCTGATGGACATTCGCATGCCGCGAATGGATGGGGTCGAGGCGACTCGGCAGATCACGGGTCCTGGGCGGGACGGGCCGGCGAAGGTGCTGGTGCTGACGACCTTCGATCTCGACGAGTACGTGGTGGAGGCGCTGCGGGCCGGTGCCAGTGGCTTCCTCCTGAAGGACGCGCCGGCGAACGAGCTGGTGCAGGCGATCCGGGTGGTGGCGGCCGGTGAGGCGATGCTCGCGCCGAGCATCACGCGCCGGCTGCTCGACAAGTACGCGGGCCATCTGCCGTCGGGTGACGAGCCCGTGCCGGACACCCTGCACACGCTGACCGAGCGTGAGGTCGAGGTGCTGAAGCTGGTGGCACGCGGGCTGTCGAACGCGGAGATCGCCGCCGACCTGTTCGTCAGCGAGACGACGGTCAAGACGCATGTCGGGCATGTGCTGACCAAGCTGGGGCTGCGCGACCGGGTGCAGGCCGCGGTGTACGCGTACGAGAGCGGGCTGGTGCGTCCCGGCGCCCAGTAGGCGGCAACCGCACTGTGTGTACGACGACGAGGGCGCCCCTTCCTGGAACGGAAGGGGCGCCCTCGTCGTCGTATCGGCCGGGTCAGCCCTTGTTGATCTCCCAGAAGCGGAAGACGGTCGAGGCGTCGAGGCAGTACTCCAGGCCGTAGACGTTCTCGCGGGTGACGGCGTACTGCTTGGCCTGCCAGATCGGGATGACGGGGAGCTCCTGGGCGACGATGTCCTGGAGTTCGCCGAAGTCCGCGTCGGTCGCGGCGCGGTCGCTCTCGGCGGCGGTGCCGGGGATGAGCGTGCCGGTGATGGTGCTGTTGGCGTAGTTGTTGCCGAGGACGTTGCCCTCGCCGAAGAAGGGGGCGGTGAAGTTGTCGGCGTCGGGGTAGTCCGGCACCCAGCCCTTCACGTACACGCCGTACTTGCCGGCTTCGATGTCCTTCTCGTACTGCGCGAAGGGGACGGACTTGACGGTCGCCCGGAAGAGGCCGCTGGCGTTGAGCTGCTTGGCGATGGCCTTGAACTCGTCGTCGGTGGCGGGGCCGTAGCGGGACGGGGTCGACCAGAGGGTCAGCTCGACCTTGTCGGTGATGCCGTCGTCCTGGAGGGCCGCCTGGGCCTTGGCCTTGGAGGGGCGGGCGCCGTAGGTGTCGAAGAAGGCGGTGTTGTGACCGGCTATGCCGGCCGGGATGATCGAGTAGAGCGGGGTCGCGGTGTCCTCGTAGACCTCGTCGACGAGGGCCTCGCGGTCGAGGAGGTAGGCGATGGCCTTGCGTACGCCGAGCTTTCCGGTGACCGGGTCGTTCATGTTGAAGACGAGGTGCTGGACCTCGGCGCTGGTGCCCTCGACGATGTCGATGCCCTCGTCGCCGCTGTCCTTCTCGATGTCGGCGATGTCGCCGGCCTTGAGGCCTCGGTAGGCGATGTCGACCTTGCCGTCGAGGAGGGCGTCCTTCAGCTTGGTCTGGTCGCCGTGGAAGAACTGGAGGGTGACGCCGGAGTTCTTGACGTCGGCGGTGCCCTTGTAGTTCGGGTTGACGGAGAAGACCGCGCTTTCGTCGCCGAACGAGTCGAGCTTGTAGGGGCCGGAGCCGACGGCTTCGCCGTCCGTGCGCAGGCCGTCCTCGTCGTACTGGGTGTGGTCGACGATCGAGCCGGCGCCGGAGGCGATCTTGCTGGGGAAGGTGGCGTCGGGCACCTTGAGGTTGAAGACGACGGTCTTCTCGTCGGGGGTGTCCACCGAGTCGAGCATCGGGAACATGATCGCGGGGCCCGCGTCGTCGTTGATCTTCAGCATGCGGTCGAAGGAGAACTTGACGTCCTCCGAGGTGAGCGCGTCACCGTTGCTGAACTTCAGGCCGTCGCGCAGGGTGCACTTGTACACCTTGGTCTGCGCGTCGCTGAAGGCGCACTCCTTGGCGGCCTCGGGCTGTGGTTCGGTGCCCCCGTTGGGGAAGCTGAGCAACGACTGGAAGACGTTGTTGAACAACAGCCAGGAGCCGGGGTCGTAGCCGGAGGCCGGGTCGGTGGCCAGGACGTCGTCGGACATCCCCATCACCACGGTGGAGCCGTCGGCCCCCGGCTCACCGTTCTCCGAGCCGCATCCGGTCAGGAGGCCGGAGGCCAGCCCCGCCACGATGGGCAGGACCGGCCACTGGTTGCGCAGGTTCACGTGGATGTGCCTTGTCGTCGGGTCTCGGGAACCCGGGACCGTCCCAGCCCCGGGTCGGGATTCACGCGTCGGACGGGTGTGGCGGTCAGTTGCTCACACCGCGGCCGAGCTCCCAAAGCTGAAGCGTCGAGGAGGAGTTGAGGGCCCACTCGGCACCGGTGATGCCGTCGCGTGCGGCGATGTACTGGTTGCCCTGCCACAGCGGCAGTACGGGTACGTCGTCGGCGACGATGTCCTGGATGTCCGTCAGGCTCGTGGAGGCGGTGAGGCGGTCGGCCTCACGGCGGGACTCCGGGATCAGAGTGGTGCGGATCCTGCTGTTGGCGTACGGCAGGTTGAGGAAGTTGTCCTTGTCGAGGAACGGGGCGAGGTAGTTGTCCGCGTCGGGGAAGTCCGGGAACCAGCCCATGCCGTAGACGTCGTACTCGCCCTCCTTCTCGGCCGGGCGGAAGGTGGCCCAGGGGGCGCCCTCGATGCTGACCTTGAACAGTCCGCTGGCGTTGAGCTGCTTCTGCAGTTCCTCGAACTCCTGCTTGGTGGCCGAGCCGTAGTGGTCGGTCGTGTAGTGCAGGGTCAGCTTCACCGGGGCGGTGACACCGGCGTTCTCCATCAGGGTCTTGGCCTTGATGTCGCTCGGCTCGCCGTACTTGTTGAAGAAGGAGTTCGAGTGGCCGGTGATGGTGGCCGGGACCAGCGAGTAGAGCGGCTGGGCCTCGTCGCCGTACACCTTCGAGACGAGTTCGGCGCGGTTGATGATCTGCGCCATCGCCTGGCGGACGGCCTTGGTCTTCACCGTCGGGGCGTCGGTGTTGAAGGCGAGGTAGCGGATTTCGAGGCCGGGCATCTGGACGAGGTCGATGTCGCCGGTCGAGTCGTCGTCGAGCTTCCTGATCTGCTCGGGGGACATCGTGCGGGTCATCAGGTCGATGTCGCCCTTGGAGAGCGCGGTGCCCATCGCGGTGGCGTCGGCGAAGGAACGCAGTTCGACCTTGTCGTTCTTCGGCGTCAACTGCCCCTGGTAGTTGGGGTTCTTGGTGAAGACGGCGTTAACGAGTTCGTCGTTCTTGACCTCGGAGTGGAGCGTGTACGGGCCGGAGCCGTCCACGTCGAAGCCGTCGCGCAGCTTGTCCTTGTCGTAGTCGTCCGGGTTGACGATGCCCGCGACCGGGGTGGACAGCTTGAACGGGAAGGTGGCGTCGGCGGTCTTGAGGTGGAAGATGACCTCGCGGTCGCCCTGGGTCTCGACGGTGTCGATCGTGGACAGCAGGGCGAACACACCGCTGTCGGCCTGGATCCGCAGGGCCCGGTCGATGGAGAACTTCACATCGGAGGCGGTGATCTTGTCGCCGTTGGAGAACTTGAGGTCCTTGCGCAGGGTGCAGGCGTAGCGCTCGTTGCCTGCGTCGGTGAACCGGCACTTCTCGGCGGCCTCGGGCACCGGTTCGCCGTCGCCGCGCGGCTGCACCATGAGGGTCTGCACGGTCTGGCGCAGGATGTTCCAGGTGCCGACGTCGTAGGCGTAGGCCGGGTCGATCGGTGCCGGGGCCTCCTTCGAGGCGGTGAACCGGTCCGTGGTGCCGACGACGATCGCGTCGCCTCCGCTGCCTCCGCCGTTGGCTCCGCCGCAGGCGGCGAGCACCGGAGCGAGCAGACCGATGACGGCCGGCAGCACCAAAGTCTTACGGTTCATGCTCGGGTTTCTCCAGGCTGTCGATCCCAGGGGCCCGGCATGCGTGGGGTGGTGCGCGCGGGGTTTCGGGATTACGGCGATGTTCTCGCAACGAGATTAGTCCGGACCGTGGAGAGGCCCGCAGGCAGCCGGAGTTGGTGGCCGATCACGCTGTGGAACCGGGTGTGGACGCACCGGAAAACCGGCAGCGGAAGGATTCCGTGCAGGCTCTCCCCAAACGGGACACAAGGGCCTCCCCCAAGACCCCGAAAGGGGTGCGTGTACACAGCACGTGTGCACTGTCGAGCCCCTGCCGCGTGGCGAACCTCACATGTTCGCCGACATTGCCGCATACCCGAATTCAGCCATCGACAGATATTCGGTGGTCCGAATTTCTCATCTGACGACCTGCCTGTTCATCCGCGCGTTTTCCGCATTCGATCAGGCACGCTCGGTAAACGGGTCAGCGCATTTCCGTCATCGGTCGAACGTCATCAGGCCGCGCAGAAAGGGCAGGTCGACTTCTTCCAGGGAGGTCACGATCGTACGGCGCGCGCCGGGGGCGATGGGCGCGACCGACGGCACGGCCACGACATGGCAGCCGGCGGCCTCGGCGGCGGCGACCCCGGTCGCCGTGTCCTCGACGACGGCGCATCTCGCCGGCTCGGCGCCGAGTCCGGCGGCGGCGATCAGATAGGGGTCGGGGTACGGCTTCGTACGCTCCACCTCGTCGCCGGCGATGCTCAGGGCGAAGTGCTGGGGGCCCAGGGAGGCCAGGACGCGGTCGATGATGCGACGGTGCGAGGCGGAGACGAGGGCGGTCGGGATCTCGTGCGCGGAGAGTTCGGCGAGGAGGCGGGCGGCGCCCGGCATCAGCGGCAGGGCGCGGCCGATCCGGTCCTCGAACCCGTCGTTGAGCAGGACCGACAGTTCGGCGAAGGTGATGTCGGCGCCAGTGGCCTCAAGGAGGAATCCGGCGCTGCGGGTCATCGGGCCGCCGACCACGACGTGCCGCCAGGAGTCGTCGAGGGTGTGGCCGAGGCCGGCGAAGATCTCGACCTCGACGTCCCACCAGAAGCCCTCGGTGTCCACCAGGGTGCCGTCCATGTCGAGGAGTACGGCCTGCAGTGCTGAGCCTTCGGCCGTACGGGTTCCGAGCGCGGGGACCGTGCTGGTCATCCTGGCGCACCTCCTTGAGGGACGATCAGGCCGGTTGCCCCTGAGTGCACAGAGGGCAACCGGCCTGCGATGGACCGACCAGTGTACGACTTATCCGATCAGCGTGCGTCAAAGGCGCCGACCGGCTCAGCGTGCGTTGAAGTACTTCGCCTCGGGGTGGTGGATGACGATGGCGTCGGTGGACTGCTCGGGGTGGAGCTGGAACTCCTCGGAGAGCTGGACGCCGATGCGCTCGGGCTGGAGGAGGTCGGCGATCTTGGCGCGGTCCTCCAGGTCGGGGCAGGCGCCGTAGCCGAGGGAGAAGCGGGCGCCCCGGTACTTGAGGGCGAACATGTCCTCGACGTCGGCCGGGTCCTCGCCGGCGAAGCCGAGTTCGGAGCGGACGCGCGCGTGCCAGTACTCGGCGAGGGCTTCGGCCAACTGGACGGACAGGCCGTGCAGTTCGAGGTAGTCGCGGTAGGAGTTCGACTCGAAGAGCTTGGCGGTCTCCTCGCCGATCCGGGAGCCGACGGTGACGACCTGGAGGCCGACGACGTCGATCTCGCCGGACTCCTCCGGACGGAAGAAGTCGGCCAGGCAGAGCCTGCGGCCACGGCGCTGGCGCGGGAACGTGAAGCGCGTCCGCTCGTTGCCGTCGTCGTCCAGGATGATCAGGTCGTCGTCCTTGGAGACGCACGGGAAGTAGCCGTAGACGACGGCCGCCTCCAGCAGGCTCTCCGTCTGGAGCTTGTCCAGGAGGCCGCGCAGCCGGGGCCGGCCCTCGGTCTCGGCCAGCTCCTCGTAGGTCGGCCCGTCGCCGGCGCGGGCCTGCTTGAGGCCCCACTGGCCCTTGAAGAGGGCGCCCTCGTCGAGCCAGCTCGCGTACTCCTTGAGCTGGATGCCCTTGATGACGCGGGTGCCCTGGAAGGGCGGGGTGGGGATCGGGTTGTCGATGGCGACGTCGGAGCGGACGTGGCCCTCTTCCGGGCGTTCCTCGGTCTGTACGGCGGCGGTGGCGCGGACGCGGCGCTGCTTCAGCTCGGGCAGCTTGGCGCCGGGCACGCCCCGCTTGACGCCGATCAGGGCGTCCATGAGGCGCAGGCCCTCGAAGGCGTCGCGGGCGTAGCGGACCTCGCCCTCGTAGATCTCGTGGAGGTCCTGCTCGACGTAGGCCCTGGTCAGGGCGGCGCCGCCGAGGATGACCGGGTAGTCGGCGGCCAGCTTGCGCTGGTTCAGCTCCTGGAGGTTCTCCTTCATGATCACGGTCGACTTCACGAGGAGGCCGGACATGCCGATGACGTCGGCCCGGTGCTCCTGCGCGGCTTCGAGGATCGCGGAGACCGGCTGCTTGATGCCGATGTTGACGACGGTGTAGCCGTTGTTGGTGAGGATGATGTCGACGAGGTTCTTGCCGATGTCGTGGACGTCGCCGCGGACGGTGGCGAGGACGATCGTGCCCTTGCCCTCGTCGTCGGTCTTCTCCATGTGCGGTTCGAGGTGGGCGACGGCCGTCTTCATGACCTCGGCGGACTGGAGCACGAACGGCAGCTGCATCTGGCCGGAGCCGAAGAGTTCGCCGACGACCTTCATGCCCTCCAGGAGGGTGTCGTTGACGATGTCGAGGGCGGGGCGGGTTTGGAGTGCCTCGTCGAGGTCGGCCTCCAGACCGTTCTTCTCGCCGTCGATGATGCGGCGCTTAAGCCGCTCGTCCAGGGGCAGGGCGGCGAGTTCCTCGGCCTTGCCCGCCTTGAGGGACTTGGTGGTGGCGCCCTCGAACAGCGCCATCAGCTTCTGGAGCGGGTCGTAACCCTCCGCGCGCCGGTCGTAGACCAGGTCGAGCGCGGTGGTGACCTCCTCCTCGCTGAAGCGGGCGATCGGCAGGATCTTGCTCGCGTGGACGATCGCCGAGTCCAGGCCCGCTTTCACGCACTCGTCGAGGAAGACCGAGTTCAGCAGCATGCGGGCGGCCGGGTTGAGACCGAAGGAGATGTTCGACAGACCCAGCGTCGTCTGGACGTCCGGGTGGCGGCGCTTCAGCTCGCGGATCGCCTCGATCGTCGCGATGCCGTCCTTGCGGGACTCCTCCTGACCGGTACAGATCGTGAAGGTCAGCGTGTCGATGAGGATGTCCGACTCATGGATGCCCCAGTTGCCGGTCAGGTCGTCGATCAGCCGTTCGGCGATGGCGACCTTGTGCTCCGGAGTGCGGGCCTGGCCCTCCTCGTCGATGGTCAACGCGATCAGCGCGGCGCCGTGCTCCTGGGCGAGCTTGGTGACCTTGGCGAAGCGGGACTCGGGGCCGTCGCCGTCCTCGTAGTTGACGGAGTTGATGACCGCGCGCCCGCCGAGCTTCTCCAGCCCGGCCCGGATGACGGGGACCTCGGTGGAGTCCAGGACGATCGGCAGGGTGGAGGCGGTGGCGAAGCGGCCGGCCAGTTCCGCCATGTCGGCGACACCGTCGCGGCCCACGTAGTCCACGCACAGGTCGAGCATGTGCGCGCCCTCGCGGATCTGCTCACGGGCCATCTCGACACAGTCGTCCCAGCGGGCGTCCAGCATGGCCTCGCGGAACTTCCTGGACCCGTTGGCGTTGGTGCGCTCACCGATCGCCATGTACGCGGTGTCCTGGCGGAACGGGACCGTCTGGTAGAGCGAGGCGGCACCCGGCTCGGGCTGCGGGTCGCGCTCGACGGGCGAGGCGCCCTGTACGCGCTCCACGAGCTGCCGCAGGTGCTCCGGGGTGGTTCCGCAGCAGCCGCCGACCAGGTTCAGGCCGTAGTCCCGTACGAAGGTGTCCTGGGCGTCGGCCAGGCCCTCGGGGTCGAGCGGGAAGTGGGCGCCGTCCTTGGTGAGGATCGGCAGACCGGCGTTGGGCATGCAGAGCAGCGGAGTGCGGGAGTGGCGGGAGAGATAGCGCAGGTGCTCGCTCATCTCGGCCGGGCCGGTCGAGCAGTTCAGGCCGATCATGTCGATGCCGAGCGGTTCGAGCGCGGTCAGCGCGGCGCCGATCTCCGAGCCGAGCAGCATCGTGCCGGTCGTCTCGAAGGCCATCGAGACCAGCAGGGGTACGTCGAGGCCGGTGGCCTCCATGGCGCGGCGGGCGCCCAGGATCGACGACTTCGTCTGGAGGAGGTCCTGTGTGGTCTCCACGATCAGGGCGTCGGCGCCGCCGGCGAGCAGGCCCTCGGCGTTCGCCTGGAAGCCGTCGCGGAGGGTGACGTAGTCGATGTGACCGAGGGACGGCAGCTTGGTGCCGGGGCCGATCGAGCCGAGGACCCAGCGCTGGCGGCCGTCGCGGGCGCCGAAGTCGTCGGCGGTCTCGCGGGCGATACGGGCACCGGACTCGGACAGTTCGTACACGCGCTCGGCGATGTCGTACTCGGACGCCGCCGTGTGGTTGGCGCCGAAGGTGTTCGTCTCGACGCAGTCGACGCCCACGGCGAAGTACGCCTCGTGGACGGAGCGGACGATGTCGGGGCGGGTGACGTTCAGAATCTCGTTGCAGCCCTCGAGATTCTCGAAGTCCTCCATCGTCGGGTCCTGCGCCTGCAGCATGGTGCCCATCGCACCGTCGGCTACCACCACTCGGGTGGCGAGTGCGTCCCGGAGGGCGGACACACGGGTCCTGTTGTCGGTGGAAGGGGCGGACGACGAGGCGGCCATGTAAGGGCTCCCTGGAGTGCGACGGCTGTCGGCTTTGCGTCTTCCCGGGGAAGGCGCACGCGGCCAGGGTAGCCCGGTGCGGGGCCGTATGGTCAGGGCGTCCACGGGACGGACGTACGTGGCGCGCGTGTCGTGGCCGGAAGCAGCGGGTCGCGGGCGGGCCGTATACGAGACATCCACCCGGATGTACGCGGATGTAACAGGTGACGACCGGCCATTGGCGGGCGGTCGACATGGACCGGTAGTGTTCGACATTGCCGAACGGTGGCAGCGAACGCCGGTGTGCCGGCGGTCGAAGGGGACGGAGGCAGGACGGCGATGGCACGGAACATCCAGTCGCTCGAACGGGCGGCGGCGATGCTGCGGCTCCTCGCGGGCGGCGAGCGTCGGCTCGGCCTCTCGGACATCGCCTCGTCCCTCGGCCTCGCCAAGGGCACCGCCCACGGCATCCTGCGCACCCTCCAGCAGGAGGGCTTCGTCGAGCAGGAGGCCGCGTCCGGGCGCTACCAGCTGGGCGCCGAGCTACTGCGTCTGGGGACCACCTATCTGGACGTCCACGAGCTGCGCGCGCGTGCCCTGGTGTGGACCGACGACCTGGCCCGTTCCAGCGGCGAGAGCGTCCACCTGGGGGTGCTGCACCAGCACGGTGTGCTGATCGTGCACCACGTCTTCCGCCCCGACGACAGCCGCCAGGTGCTGGAGGTCGGGGCCATGCAGCCGCTGCACTCCACGGCCCTGGGCAAGGTCCTGTCGGCCTTCGACCCGGTCGCGCACAGCGAGGTCCTGGAGGTCGAGCGCAAGTCGTTCACCGACCGGACGATCATCGACCCGGAGGGCTTCGAGGGCGTCCTGGACCTCACCCGCGCGCGCGGGTACGCGGCCGACGTCGAGGAGACCTGGGAGGGCGTCGCGTCCATCGCCGCCCCCATCCACGACCGGCGGCGGATGCCGGTCGGCGCGGTCGCCGTCACCGGGGCCGTGGAACGGCTCCGCCGGGAGGGCGAGCTGCGCCCGGAACTGATCGCGGCGGTGCGGGACTGCGCCCGCGCGGTGTCACGGGACCTGGGCGCGGGGCGGTTCTGAACCTTCGTACAAAATCTGAACTTTCCTACGAAAACGGCCGGGACATCTTGGATGTTCCGGCCTTTTTCGATGCACTGAGCGGGCTCGGCGTGTGCGTGGAGTGTGCGGGTGGACGCGGGTCGCGACCGACTCAAGATCGATAGCTCACAGCAATCAATAACGATCGTGTTTTCGATAACAGAGCTCTTGACGCGCCCGTAACCCCAGAGCAAGACTCCCGTCCATCGGTCGACATTGTCGAACACCGACCGGCAATAGGCGTTAGAGTGTGACAACGCCAAGGGCCGGCAGTTACCCCCTGGACGAAGGACAAAGGAGTCGCGGGTGTCCAGCTCCGACATCTTCATCGGCGAGACCATCGGTACCGCCATACTCATCCTGCTCGGCGGCGGTGTCTGTGCCGCCGTCACGCTGAAGGCCTCCAAGGCCCGCAACGCCGGCTGGCTCGCCATCACCTTCGGGTGGGGTTTCGCCGTACTGACGGCCGTCTACACCTCGGCGCCCCTCTCCGGCGCCCACCTCAACCCGGCCGTGACCCTCGCGCTCGCGCTCAAGAAGAACGGCATCGACTGGAGCGACGTCCCGATCTACTGGGGCGGGCAGCTGCTCGGCGCCATGATCGGTGCCGCTCTGGTCTGGGTCGCCTACTACGGCCAGTTCCACGCGCACCTCACCGACAGAGAGATCGTCGGCGGTCCGGGCGCGCAGGCCACGAAGACCAAGGCCGTCGAAGCCCAGGAGAAGGGCGCGGGCCCCGTCCTCGGCATCTTCTCCACCGGTCCCGAGATCCGTGTCGCCTGGCAGAACATCGCCACGGAGGTCATCGGCACCGTCGTGCTGGTGCTCGCCGTCCTCACGCAGGGTCTCAACGGCGACGGCAAGGGTCTCGGCACCCTGGGCGCGCTGATCACCGCCCTCGTGGTCGTCTCCATCGGGCTCTCGCTCGGTGGCCCGACCGGCTACGCGATCAACCCGGCCCGTGACCTCGGCCCGCGCATCGTGCACGCTCTCCTGCCCCTGCCCAACAAGGGCGGCTCCGACTGGTCCTACGCCTGGATCCCGGTGGCCGGTCCGCTGATCGGCGGCGCCATCGCTGCGGGCATCTACAACGTCGCTTTTGCTTAGAGCAGCCAACACAGCCTTGAGCCGCCAGAGCAGTCTTGAGCAGTCTTGAGCGACTACGCAGCAAGCCCGCCTCTTACCGACGGAACCCACGGACCTTTCAGGAGCACACAGTGACCGACGCGCACACCGCCGCAACGCATTCCCACGGCGCAGGGCCGTTCATTGCAGCGATCGACCAGGGCACCACCTCCAGCCGCTGCATCGTCTTCGACCGGGACGGCCGGATCGTCTCCGTCGACCAGAAGGAGCACGAGCAGATCTTCCCGAAGCCGGGCTGGGTGGAGCACGACGCCACCGAGATCTGGACGAACGTCGAGGAGGTCGTCGCCGGAGCCATCTCCAAGGCCGGCATCACCCGCGACGACATCAAGGCCATCGGCATCACCAACCAGCGCGAGACGACGCTGCTGTGGGACAGGAACACCGGTGAGCCCGTCCACAACGCCATCGTCTGGCAGGACACCCGTACCGACGCGCTCTGCAAGGAGCTGGGCCGCAATGTCGGGCAGGATCGTTTCCGCCGTGAGACCGGCCTGCCGCTGGCCTCGTACTTCGCCGGCCCCAAGGCCCGCTGGCTGCTCGACAACGTCGAGGGCCTGCGCGAGCGCGCCGAGGCCGGGGACATCCTCTTCGGCACCATGGACAGCTGGGTCATCTGGAACCTGACGGGCGGTGTCAACGGCGGTCACCACGTCACCGACGTCACCAACGCCTCCCGCACCATGCTGATGAACCTGCACACCCTGGAGTGGGACCCGAAGATCGCCGAGTCGATCGGCGTCCCGCTGTCGATGCTCCCGGAGATCCGCTCCTCCGCCGAGGTCTACGGCGAGGTCACCGGCGGCAAGCTGGGCGACCTGCTCGGCGGCATCCCGGTCGCCTCGGCGCTCGGCGACCAGCAGGCGGCCCTGTTCGGCCAGACCTGTTTCGCCGAGGGCGAGGCCAAGTCGACGTACGGCACCGGCACGTTCATGCTGATGAACACCGGCGACAAGATCATCAACTCGTACTCCGGCCTGCTGACCACGGTCGGCTACCGCATCGGGAACGACGCCCCGGTCTACGCCCTGGAGGGCTCGATCGCGGTCACCGGTTCGCTGGTGCAGTGGATGCGCGACCAGATGGGCCTGATCTCCACCGCCGCCGAGATCGAGACGCTCGCGTCGTCGGTCGAGGACAACGGCGGCGCCTACTTCGTGCCGGCCTTCTCCGGTCTGTTCGCCCCGTACTGGCGCTCCGACGCCCGCGGTGTGATCGCCGGCCTGACCCGGTACGTCACCAAGGCGCACCTCGCGCGCGCCGTCCTGGAGGCCACCGCCTGGCAGACCCGTGAGATCACGGACGCCATGACCAAGGACTCCGGCGTCGAGCTGGCGGCCCTCAAGGTCGACGGCGGCATGACCTCCAACAACCTGCTGATGCAGACCCTCTCGGACTTCCTGGACGCCCCCGTGGTCCGTCCCATGGTCGCCGAGACGACCTGCCTCGGTGCCGCCTACGCCGCCGGCCTCGCCGTCGGCTTCTGGACCAACACCGACGACCTGCGCGCCAACTGGCGCCGGGCCGCCGAGTGGACCCCCAACATGGACGCGGAGAAGCGCGACCGTGAGTACAAGAGCTGGCTCAAGGCCGTCGAGCGGTCCATGGGCTGGCTCGAAGACAGCTCTGTCGAGGAGTAAGAAACAACATGACCAGCCAGTCCACCCTGCAGTCCGTGCCTGCCCTCGGTACGCACCCGGCCTTCGGCACGAACCCGAGCCGCGCCGAGACCCGGGAGCAGCTCTCCAAGGCGACGTACGACCTTCTCGTGATCGGCGGTGGCATCCTCGGCATCTCGACTGCCTGGCATGCCGCGCAGTCCGGGCTGCGGGTGGCCCTGGTCGACGCCGGCGACTTCGCCGGCGCCACCTCCTCCGCCTCCTCCAAGCTGCTCCACGGCGGTCTGCGCTATCTGCAGACCGGCGCGGTGAAGCTGGTGGCGGAGAACCACTTCGAGCGCCGCGCGGTGTCCCGTCAGGTGGCCCCCCACCTGGCCAATCCGCTCACGTTCTACCTCCCCGTGTACAAGGGCGGGCCGCACGGCGCGGCGAAGCTCGGGGCGGGCGTCTTCGCCTACTCCATGCTGTCGGCGTTCGGTGACGGCGTCGGCCACCTGCTGTCGCCGGCCAAGGCCGCGCAGGACGTGCCCGAGCTGCGCACCGAGAACCTCAAGGCCGTGGCCGTGTACGGCGACGGTCAGATGAACGACGCGCGCATGGCGCTGATGACGGTCCGTGCGGCCGTCGAGGCGGGCGCGGTCGTCCTCAACCACGCCGAGGTGTCCGGGCTGCGCTTCACCAACGGCCGGGTCACCGGTGCCGAGCTGCGCGACCGGCTCTCCGGTGACGAGTTCGGCGTGAACGCCCGGCTCGTGCTCAACGCGACCGGCCCCTGGGTCGACCACCTGCGCAGGATGGAGAACCCGGACGCGGCGCCGTCCATCCGGCTGTCGAAGGGCGCGCACCTGGTCCTGAAGCGGACGTCTCCGTGGAAGGCCGCGCTGGCCACGCCGATCGACAAGTACCGCATCACGTTCGCCCTGCCGTGGGAGGACATGCTCCTGCTCGGTACGACCGACGAGGAGTTCGAGGGCGACCCGGCGGACGTCGCGGTCACCGAGAAGGACACGGCGCAGATCCTCGACGAGGCCGCGTTCTCCGTACGTGACCAGCAGCTGTCCCGTGATCTGATCACGTACTCCTTCGCGGGCCTGCGGGTGCTGCCGGGTGGCCCCGGCGACACGGCGAAGGCCAAGCGGGAGACTGTCGTGACCGAGGGCAAGGGCGGCATGCTGTCCGTCTCGGGCGGCAAGTGGACGACGTTCCGGCACATCGGCCGTACGGTCATGCAGAAGCTGGAGACCCTGCCGGGCGCTCCGCTGGGTGACGGGTTCGAGCCGATCTCGGAGCTGCCGAAGCGGATGCCGCTGCCTGGGGTCGCGAACCCTCGTGCGGTTGCGCACCGGCTGTTGGTGGACGGGCCTGCGCCTGGTCCGCGGATGGCTGCGGACACGGCTCGGCATCTTGCCACGCACTATGGGTCGTTGGCGTTCGACATCGCTCGTCTGGCCAATGAGAACCCTGAGTTGGGTGAGCGGGTGCATGCGGATGCGCCGGAGATCTGGGCTCAGGTTGTTTATGCGCGGGACAACGAGTGGGCTGAGACTGCGGATGACGTGCTGCGTCGTCGGACGACGCTGACGATTCGGGGCTTGGCTACGGATGAGGTCCGGGCCAAGGTTCAGGATCTGCTCGACAAGAAGTAGAGCCAGGATTGGTGAAAGGGGCGGCTCCTCGTCGGGGGAGCTGCCCCTTTTTGCCGTCTGCGGGTTCGTTGTGGCTTGTCGCTCAGTTCCCCGCGCCCCTAAAGGACCAGCGCCTCTACATCGTGCGGGTTGGTCAACTCCTCGCGGCGCAGGATCAGTTGCCGCCCGATCAGTAGTGCCCTGCGGGATGCTGGAGCCGGGTTGGGGAGGGTCGTCAGGTCTGTCAGGTGGGCGAAGCCGATGATTCTGCGGATGATTTCTGTGCCCGCGTAGCCCACCGACTCTGTCCAGATCCTGCGTAGGAAGCGGTCCAAGTAGGCGTCGTCGAAGAACGTGTCGACCCTTGTGGGCCACAGGCGGCGGAACTCCGCCTCGAACGCCGCCCAGGACAGGGCGAGTTGGTCGCCGTGGTCGGACAGCGTGCCGAGCGCCCGGGCCCGCTCCTCCGAGACCAATACGTTGGCCCAGTACAGGCCCAGGTCGTAGCCGATCGGGCCCACGAAGGAGAACTCGGGGTCGAAGACCCGTACCACCGGGGCGCCTTCGCGTTCGCCGACCATGACGCTGCCCGTGTGGAGGTCGCCGTGGAGGAGGGCCTGGGCGCTCGTCATGAACGTGTGGCGGAGGTCGGCGACCTCTGTGCGGAGGCTCGTGTCCGCGCGGAACTCCCTCGCCAGGTCGTCCAAGTCCTCGTGCCAGTGGTTGTGTTCGTGCTCGATGTACGGCTCGGAGAGGACCACGTCCTCGGTGATCTTGCACAGTTCCGGGCTCACCGAGGCTGCCAGCAGTGCCTTGCGGTCCGCCGACTGCATTCCGAAGTCGCTTGTCGCGAAGGTCAGTTGGGCTACGAACTCGCCGATGCGGGCGGAGGTGTGCGGGCCGTAGGACGCGCCATCGTTGAGGAGGGTGCGCAGGACCTCCAGGTCCGACATGTCCTCCATGACGAGGGCGTAGTTCTCGGGGTCGTAGCCGTGGATCGCCGGGATCTTGTCGGGGGCGACCTTCGCGACCTGCTCGTACGCCCTTGCCTCGGCGTCGGCTCGCTCCGGGCTCATCGGCCAGGACGGGCCGGCCACCCGGACCCAGGGCAGGGCCTGCTTGACGGCCAGGCTGCGGGTGCCGTCGGCGGACCTGGCCAGGAAGACGCGGTTCATGTTGCCGTCGGAGACCTCACGGACCTGGATGTCCGCCGGGTCGGGCCAGTGGCCGCGCTCGTTCAGGTACGCGGGGATGTCGGCCGGCTCCAGGATGCGGTAGCCCATCGTGAACTTCCTTATGCGGTGCGGCGCTTGGACAGGGTGAAGCTGAAGACCAGGGCGAGGATCAGGACGGCGCCCTCGACCACGTCCTGCGTGTAGTACGGCAGGCCCTTGATGGTCAGGCCCGTGGTGATGATGCCGATCAGGACCGCGCCCAGAGCGGTGCCCCACACGTTCGGGCGGCCCCGGCCGAGGACGGACGTGCCGACCAGGGCCACGGCGACCGCTTCGAGGAGTTGCGAGGTGCCCGCGGACACGTCTCCCTGGCCGATGCGTGCCGCCAGGATCAGGCCGCCGATCGAGGCCAGGACGCCGGACAGGACGTACGCCAGTGCCCGGTACGCGCCCACGCGGATGCCCGCCAGGCGGGAGGCCTCGGGGTTGGCGCCGATCGCGTACAGCACGCGGCCCCAGCGGGTGCGTGCCAGGAAGACCCAGGCGACGACGGTGAGGGCGCCGAAGATCACCACGGAGATGGGGATGCCGAGGATCGTGCCCCGGTCGATGCGCAGGAAGCCCTCGGTGAACCTGCCGGGGGCCGTCGTGCCGTCGGACTGGGTCATGCCCGGAGTGATGGACTGGCCGTCGACCAGGATGAGTTTGGTGCCCTGGATGACGAACATGGTGCCCAGCGTGGCCAGCATGTCGGGGATCTTCAGGACCACGATGAGCAGGGCGTTGAGGAGGCCGGCCAGGGCGCCCGCCACTATCACCGCGATGATCGCGACCACGCCGACCTGGTTGTACGTGACCATCGTCTTCGCGGCGACGGTCACGCCGAGCCCGGCCACCGCGCCGACCGACATGTCCATTCCGCCGACGGCCATGGTGAGCGTGACCCCGAGGCCGAGGATCGCGGCGACGGAGACGTACCGGAGGGTGTCCAGGAGGGTCGCGGAGTCCCGGAACGACGGCTCACTCAGCGCGAAGTACGTGAAGAGCGTGACGGTGACGAAGATGAAGCCGTACTTGATGACCGCGTTCTGGATGCGCGGACCGGCGGCGGCCGGCGTGGACGGGGTCGCCGTCTTCGCGGGAGCGCTCTGGGTGGTGGTCATGGGGTGCTTCCTGGTGTGGCGGGGGCGGTGGGGCCGGCGTGGGGGTGGGCGGCGGGCTGGGCGGTTGTTCGGCTGCGGGCCGGTGGGGGCTGGTCGCGCCCACGCGGCGGAGCCGCAAATGTCGCAGCCCCGCGCCCCTTTGGGGGCGCGATTCCGCGCCCGCCAGCCCCGCCGGGCACCGTCACCCGCAGAGCGCCCCGCATCAGACGGACGCCGAGATCGTCTGGATGACCCGGTCCCGCTCCGCGTCCTCGCCATACGCGTCGAGATGGATCTCGCCGGCCGCCAGGACAACGACTCGGTCGGCGACCTCCAGCACCTCGTCCACATCAGCGGACAGGACCAGGACCGCCGCCCCCTCCGCCGCCAACGCCCGGGCGCGCCGCCCGATGTCCCGCCGCGCACCGATGTCCACCCCTCGGAACGGCTCGTCCAGGATGAGGACGCGGGGGCGTTCGGCGAGCCAGCGGCCGACGACGATCTTCTGCTGGTTGCCGCCGGACAGCTCCTCCACCGTGCTGTGCTCGTCGCGGGCGACGACTCCGAGCGCCTCGATGGTGTCGCGGCCGAGGGCGTCCTCCTTCGAGCGGTTCACCAGCCCGGCCGTGGACAGGGACTTGAGGAACGGGAGGGAGATGTTCTGGGCGAGCGACCAGCCGGGGACCAGGGCGTCCGCGTGCCGGTCCTCGGGGACCAGGTGGATGCCGGCCCGGATCGCGTCGGCGGGGCGGCGGGGCTCGTACGCCTTGCCGTCCAGTTCCACGGCTCCGGTGGTGAAGGGTTCGGCGCCGAAGAGGCCTCGGGCCAGCTCCGTCTTGCCTGCGCCCAACAGGCCGACGATGCCGGTGACTTCGCCCGCTCGCAGGTCCAGATCCTGGGGGGTGCGGCCCTCCAGGAGCCGTACGCCGCGCAGGGACAGCAGGGTCTCGCCCTGGTCTCCCGCGCGTTGCGGACGTGCGGTGGTCGCCTCCTGGGCCTGGGCGAGCATGGCGCGCAGGGCGCTGTCCCAGTCGAAGGGCTTGACCTGGTCCTCGGTGAGACGGCCGTCTCGCAGGACGACCAGCCGGTCCGCCAGCGCGTCGATCTCGCCGAGGCGGTGGGAGACGTACAGGACCGCGATGCCGTCGTCCCGCATTCTCTCGACCAGCGCGAAGAGGCGTTCCGCCTCGGCGGCGGAGAGCGCCGAGGTCGGCTCGTCGAGGATCAGGAGTCCGGGGCGGGTGGCCAGGGCGCGGGCCAGGATCAGCAACTGGCGGTCGGAGATGCCGAGTTCGGTGACGTCCCGCTTGAGCAGGGCGTCGCTCCAGCCGAGGTCCAGGGCCGACTGGATCTCGCGGGCGCGGGCCAGCACGCGGCGCCCGTTCAGGAACGGGTTGCCGCGTGCTTGAGCCAGCTCCTCGAAGACCAGGTTCTCGGCGACCGTGAGCCCGGGCACGATGCCCTCGCCGATCCGCTGGTGCACCGTCTGGATGCCCAACTGGCGGGCGGCGAGCGGTGATTGGAGGGCGGCCGGGGAGCCGTTCACGGTCACTTCGCCGCCGTGGTCCGTGTGGACGCCGGACAGGATCTTGATGAGCGTGGACTTGCCGGCCCCGTTCGCACCGAGCAGCGCGACGACGCTGCCCGGTGCGATGTCCAGCGAGACGGACTCCAGGACCGTCTTGCCGCCGAAGGCCATGCTGACGTCCCGCAGACTCACCGCGGGCGAGGCCGGAGAAGCCGGCGACGCCTCAGTGGGCGACATTGGCGATCCAGTCCGCCGTGCTGACCTGGGAGAGGTTCAGCGCGGGCAGCGCGGCGCGCAGCTGGTCCATGTTCTGGATGTTCTTGCTCTTCAGGAAGTCCTGGGTGATGGCGACGGCCGGGAACTCGACCGAGGTCTTGTTCAACTGGCCGGCCAGCTCCAGGGCGGTCGTACGGACCACCGCGGCGCCGACGGCGGACGGGTCGGTGCCCGCCGTGGCGACCCACGGGCTGTCCGCGGCGGTCATGTTCTGGATGTCGGCGTTGGAGACGTCCGCGCCGAACACCTTCACCTTGTCCTGGAGCTTCTTGTTCTGCACGGCGAGGACGGTGCCCTTGGCCAGCTCGTCGTAGGGGGCGAAGACGCCCGTCACGTCCGAGTGCTGGGTGAGGGCGGCGGAGACCAGGGGAACGTTGTCAGTGGCCGTCGAGTCGGTGACCTTGCCGACCTTGAAGGCCTGCTTCCAGCCGTTGGCGTCGACCGTCGACTTCCAGACACTGTCGCGCTTGTCGAGGGCCGCGTAGCCGGCGACGTTGACGTAGCCGACCTTGGCGTTCTTGCCAAGTTCCTTGCCCATCACGTCGAGGACGGCCTGGGCCATGCTCGCGTCGTCCTGCTTGGTGCTGACGACGCCCTTGGTCGCGGTCTCGACGTCGTAGACGACGACCTTGATGCCCTTCTTCACGGCCTTGTCGATCTCGGGCTGGATCGTCGACGGGAAGCCGTGGTCCACGATGATCGCCTGCGCGCCGGAGTTGATCGCCGAGGACAGGTCGGTGGCCTGCTTGGCGTTGTCGGCCTGAGCGTCGTACACCGTCAGGTCGATGCCGAGGGCCTTGGCCTGCGCCTTGGCGCCGTTGCCCCACTGCTCGAAGTAGTCGCCGGCGCCGCTCTGGCGGACCAGCGCGACCTTGACCGTGCCCTTGCTGAAGGGCGCGGGCTTCGTGCCGGTGGCGGCGGACGCGGAGGCGGAGGCGGAGGTGTCGCCGGTGTCCTCGGAGGCGTTCGTCGACTGCGAGCAGCCCGCGAGGAACAGCGCCGAGACGGAGGCCAGCGAGAGCGCGGCGAGAGGCAGACGGGTGCGGGACATGCGGAACTCCAGGGGCAAGGGCAGTACGGGAGGGATCGAGCGGAAGGTGGCGATGACCGAAAGGCGATGGCCGGGAAGCGAGGGCGCGGGAGTGTCCGGCCCCGAGCGCGAGGGGGCCGCGTGGGGCGGAGGTCGCGCCACGGCCGAGGGCGTCTCGGGTACTCCGGGTCAGGTCAGCGACAGCGGGCTGTGGTCGACCGGAGCAAGTCCACGTACAGCCGCCGCACGAGCAGCAGCGTCTTCATAGGGAGATCATGAGAACGTTTCCAGCCATTCGTCAAAGCCTTGGACACTGGATCTCAGCATGTGGAACGCCGGATTCGTCACACTCTGCCGACCCGCCGACGGGAGTTACCATCACGGGACCGGCACCCGACCCGGGACAGTGAGGCTTCCGATGATGACGACACCCTGCGCGGCAGCGGTACGACGCTGTACCGGCGCGCTGTGTCGCGGCTGTCGCGACTGACGACCGGCCCGGCCCCCCTCCTGTTCCCCGGCCCTCAGGCTCTCCGGCCCCTCCCCCCGCCTTCGTTCCCGTTCTGCGTTCCACTCCCCCCTCTCCCCCCTTCCAGCCACCTGGAGTTGTTCCCATGACCCTGCTGACGACCTGGCCCGAGTCCGGCCCGGAGACCGTCGTGCGCCGTACGTCCGACCCGGCCGAGATCGCCGCCGCGCTGGCCCCGATCGGTGTGCGCTACGAGCAGTGGCCGATCCGTGAGGACGTCCCCGCGGACGCCGACAGCGACACCGTGTTCGCCGCGTACGGCCCGGAGATCGACAAGCTGAACGCCGAGGAGGGCTTCACCACGGTCGACGTCCTCGGACTGCACCCCAGCGACGACCCGGAGTACCTCGTCAAGGCGAAGGCCGCGCGCGCGAAGTTCCTCCAGGAGCACACGCACGACGACGATGACGAGGTCCGCTTCTTCGTCTCCGGTTCCGGCATCTTCTATCTGCACGTGAACGGCGAGGTCCACGCCGTGTACTGCGAGAAGGGCGACCTGCTGGGCGTGCCGCGCGGCACCACGCACTGGTTCGACATGGGCACCAGCCCGGCCTTCACCGCGATCCGCTTCTTCCACGAGGAGGACGGCTGGATCGGCAGCTTCACCGGCTCGACCATCGCCTCGCAGTTCCCGGACTACGACACGATCGACGCCGGGTACCAGCAGGACAAGGCCGCCGCGTGACCCTGCGGGACACGGAGAACAGCACGTACGCCGTGGACGGCGTGGACGCCGTGGTGCTCGACATCGAGGGCACCACGAGCGCCACGGGGTTCGTCGTCGACGTGCTGTATCCGTACTCACGCTCTCGTTTCGGAGCACTGCTCTCGGAACGGAGCGGTGATCCGCAGGTCGCGCGGGCCGTCGCACAGGTGCGCGAGCTGATCGGCGACCCCGGCGCCGACGCCGTACTCGTCGAGAAGACCCTCAACGCCTGGCTCGACGAGGACCGCAAGGCCACGCCCCTCAAGACCCTCCAGGGCATCATCTGGTCCGAGGGCTTCGCACGCGGCGACCTCGTCTCGCACTTCTACGACGACGTCCTGCCCGCACTGCGCACCTGGCACGCGGCGGGTCTCCGGCTGTACGTCTACTCCTCGGGGTCGGTCGCCGCGCAGCGCGCGTGGTTCGCGTCCACCCCGGAGGGCGACCTGCTGCCGCTCGTCTCGGGCCTGTACGACACCGAGAACGCGGGGCCCAAGCAGGAGCCGGAGTCGTACCGCCGTATCGCGGAGGCGACCGGCACCACCGACCCGAGCCGACTCCTCTTCCTCTCCGACCGGCCGGGCGAGCTGGACGCGGCGCTCGCCGCCGGATGGCGGGCCGTCGGGATCCGGCGCCCCGGGGAGCCGTACTACGAGCAGGGCGTCGGCGACCACGCGCAGGCGGGGACGTTCGACGAGATCAGCATCAACAGCACTACCAGTACCGCCAGTTCAAGGAGCACCACGTGACCGCCGACATCAGCACGCTCGACCTGGAGGAGGCGGGGGCGGTGCTCGCCGCCGAGTCCGCCCGCTTCGCCTCCTTCGGCTGGATGCGGGGCACCTCCGGGAACCTGTCCGTGGTGCTGTCCCGCGATCCGCTGCTCCTCGCGGTCACCGCGAGCGGCCACGACAAGGGCGAACTGACGCCCGCCGACGTGGTGTTGGTGGACGCGCAGGGCGCGGCCGTCAACGGCGGCAAGCCGTCCGCCGAGGCCGAACTGCACGCCCGGGTCGCCGCGCTGACCGGTGCCGGCGCGGTGGTGCACGTGCACACCGTGGCGTCCGTGGCGATGGGCCGGCGCGAGCCGGGCGGCATCGTGTTCAAGGACGTCGAGATGCTCAAGGGTGTCGGTCAGCCCGCGCACGACGTCGAGGTGACCCTGCCGGTCATCACCAACAGCCAGGACATGAAGGTGCTCGGGGACCGCCTGGAGGCGGCTCGGGATCCCCGGATGCCGGCTGTCGTGGTCGCGGGACACGGGCTGTACGTGTGGGGGGACAACCCCCGTCAGGCCCGGCACCACACCGAAGTCGTGGAGTGGCTGCTGGAGTTGGAACTCAGCGCTCCGCGGGACGGACGGTAGTCAAACCGCGGGCCAGTGGGGGCTGGTCGCGCCCCGCGGCGGAGCCGCAGATCGATACAGCCCCGCGCCCCTAT
>NZ_JBSFMT010000078.1:0-45492 GCF_053599695.1 Streptomyces sp. NPDC000878
GGGACGCCGCCATGCCCGAGCGGTGAAAACACCCTGCCCACGCGACAGTTGACGATCAACGACGTCTCATCACCCCAACCGAAACGGCGAGGCTAGCGCACAGATCCATGACGCCGTTGGTCAGGCTCTCAACTACCTTGTGCGTTTGGACGAGCAGCGCCTGGCCATCCGGAATCAGTTCGGCCTTGAGACGCGCCGGGCCCGCGCCCTTGTCCTCGTCGGCCATCCCGCAGCACAACCTGGAGTGCCAGAGGACACCATCAACGAGGTACTGCGCACCGCTAACACTCACCTGAGCCGGATCGATGTCCTGACGTACAAGGAACTCTTGGACAATGCCGAACGCTCACTCGGGGCTCCGTAGACCGGCTGATTGCTGGCCGCTCACACGAAAACCGTGGCCGCGAGAAAGGCAACAAGCTTACCGCCCAACAGAAAGGTTCACAGAGCTCCGCATCGCCAGAGAGGGACGGAGGATCTCAGCGGAAGATGAGGAGAAGAGCGTCGCCGAGGCGTTAACGGCTCAGGTGATTGAGGGCGCTGCCCCGTAGCTCTACATGTAGTAGGCGTAGCGGGTGGCGATGCGGGCCTCGGTCGGGACGTGTTTGAGGATGGAGCCGACTCGGTAGGCGGTGCGCAGGGTGAGCGGGTCACGTTCGTCGAGTTGGGCGTTGTTCCAGTTCATCTTTGTCAGGGCGAGGATGTCGGTGGCGGCGGTCAGTAGATCTGTGCCGTGTGTTGCGGGCCGGATCAGCAGGGGCTGGGGGACGTACAGGCCGGGGTAGGTCCGGAAGTACGGGACTGAGCCGCGGGTGTACAGGAGCAGGGAACGCGGGTCTAGTTGGACGCTGGTGCCGCGAAGTGGTGGGAGCTGTCCGGTGCGGTAGAGGTGCGGGGCGCCGCGCCGCTGGATCCACAGCAGGTCGACATGGTCGATGTCGCGTAGGTCGGCTGCCTCCTGGAAGCCGTCGATCTCGCCGGTGGTGAAGTTCGAGGTCTTGTGTACGACGATGCGTGCGGGCTGGTGGCCGTGGGTGGTGCGGTACTCGGTCAGCGCGTGCAGCAGCAGTTGCCGGGCGTCGGGGAGCGTCAGGTGGGGCTGGCGGTCGCGCTTGGAGATCTGCGCGGTGCCGCCGCGGACGACGACGCCGTCGCCGCGTTCGTTGAACACCTGAGCGACGGCGGTATGCAGCTCGTTTCCGTTCGCGCTGCGGTAGAAGCTGACCCCGACGTAGCAGGTGGCCAGATCGGAAGTGTGACGCTGCATGCGCCAGGGGGTCCCGCCGGCTTTGTAATACAGGGCGGTGTGCAGGTTCCAGGCCCTGGTGGCCTCGTCCTGCAGAGGGCGGACGGTCTGCCCGTTGGTCCTGCTGGGGATCCCGGTCCAGGTCTCCTTGCGCATCAGCTGCAGGGGAGCCGGCAGCGTGAGCGCGGTGGCCTTGAGCAGGTCGTGGAAGTCGCCTCCGGTTCTTCGCTTGTCCTGGTTCTCTTCGCGTTCGGCCCTGTTCTCCTCTGACGGTGGGTGGTCTTCGCGGTCGTGGAGTTCTTCGGGGCGGGCGCAGATTACGACGCGGCAGCGTCCGGTTTCGGTCAGGGACCGGGCGGCGTCGGCGTACATCTCGACTGCCTCCTTGGTGGCGGAGGCTGTGTCGGCGCGGGCCAGGCGGCGCAGGTGGCGTTCGGGGATCTCGCGGACGAGGGCGTCGTCGAAGACGAGCTCGGCGCCGAACGGGGAGTCGGTACTGAAACCGGGGAACGGCTGGTGCAGGTTCTCCTGGCCGGGTTTGGTGTCCTTGGCCTCGATGTGGTTCTGGCAGCGCTGGAGCCAGCTTCGGATGCCGTCGACCGCATGGGCGGGGCCCACCAGGGCGATGGGGATCTGGCGGGGTCCGGTGGGGGAGTCGGCGTCGGCCGGGCCGAACACGCTGATGCCGTATCGGGGATCGATGTGGCGGTTTCCGGCCCGGAACTCCAGTTCCGGCTCGTGCAGCACCGGTGCTTTCATTGCGGCAGCTCCCACAGTCCCTCGGCCAGCCCGTTCAGGCTCGGTTTCATGGCTGGTTCTTGCGGGATCCAGACGCTTTCGTCGATGGCGGCATCGCAGTCGAGCTGCAGGAGCTGGCTGAATCGGATGCGCTCATCGCGGCTCCTGAACAGGGTGTCATCGCCTTGCAGGTAGTCGGCCCAGGCGCGGACGAGCTGGTAGACGGCGTTGTTGCGTTCCAGCCGCTTGATCTTCTGGACGTACTCGGCGTCGTACAGGGAGTCGCGTCGGCCGTCGATGGTGAAGTGGTAGGTGGGGTTGATCTCCAGGAACCACTGTTCGCTCCAGCGGCGGAAGTACAGGCTGGCGGCGTAGTGACGACAGAAGCTGATCTTGGTTGTGTCGTCCTTGCCGAAGTACGGGGTGAAGAAGGTGCGTCCGCGGCTGCCTCGGTAGCGGCCTTTGATCTTCCGGCTGGATCGGTCCGGCGGGGCCTGCATGTAGACGATCTTCTTGGTGGGGTGCCAGACCAGATCGGGATGGTGGGCGGAGCGCAGGGTGAAGTTCAACAGGGAAACGAAGCGCCGCTGGACATCCAGGTCCTCAGTGGTCGCCCAGTTCTGCGTCGGGATGGAGGTGACCGGCCCGTCGCACAGGACGGCGAGCGGGCCCTCGTCCAGTCGGCACAGTGAGTAGATGCGTCCGGCGGCGAGGACGAAGCCGCTCTCGAACTGGTTGCCGTTCGAGCGCATCCGCTCCCAGGCATCGCCGCGGTCACGACACGGCGTGGACGCCTCGTAGATGAGCGGTGCGAAGCCCTCAATCGTGAGGAGGTTCGAGACCAGCTGTTCGCTTCCTTCGAGCCGTGGCAGCGGCTCTCCGGCAGGCACGCCCAGGGCCGACAGTTGACTGAAGGCGTCGAGGTCGAAGCGATCTGAGGTCTTGTCGAACTGAACGACGCGCCGTGCCTTGCGTTCAGGGTCGGCGAACCAGGTGTCGATGCGCTTCCACCACGCCTGCTGGATACGCAGGTCCACGCAGATGAGCACGACCGGACGGCCCAGCCGAAGCCAGTAGGCGATGTGGTCGGCCTTGCACGTGAACTTGAATTCGGTCGCGGTCTCGCCGCGAAACCCGACTTCTGTGCCCTTCACCTGTGCAAGGACGGCGACACCGGTGACTTCGCGGTCGACGTCCACGAACTCGATCTGACCGTCGATGGCGAAGTCACGTTTAGTGTCGTTCCACACGTGGCCGGCGTCGGAGACGGCCTTGTCGACGAATGCCTCGCCCCGGAACCCGGCCCGCTGCTGGACGCTGCGCTGCGGCATCCGATCAGTGCTCCGAGAAGGACACGGGAGTGCCCGCCGTAGCCCGGCCGGATCTGCGAGGCCGAGGCCGCGCGTTGTTGTTCCACCTCATGGAGTGATCCTCCGTCGTTCACGCGTGGTCCAGGTCACTCAGGATAGGAGGGACCACCGACAACGACCGGTGCACGCATGCGGGAGGAGACTCCGAGTAAGGGCACTGGGAAATTTCGAAGGCTTCACTGACTTCGCCCAAAGTGCAGTGCATCGCAGGCCAGCCGAGTGATCACGGCTCTTCGGCCTTGGGTGATGTGAGGTAGGGAGGGTAGCCCTTGGCGCGAAGGAATGCATCGAGCGCGATGGCGACGATGTCGCCGTGCTGGACGCCGTGGTCCGCGTGGTACCGGCGGATGCGCCGCTGGAGTTGGAGAGCGTCGGGGACGGCGTAGTTGATCTGCCCACGGCTGGTATTGCGGCCATTGATGACCTCCAGTGTGTCCGGATGAGGCGCCAACGGATCGTCGGTGAGGTCGGATTGCGTGTCGAGAGCGTCAGCCAGTTCACGCAGCTGACGGGCGTGGCGCGAGAGATCGGGCATGGGCTGCTCCAGTCCGGCCCGCTAGTCGACTAGCTAGCCGCCTAGTCGACTAGTGGAATAGTCAGCGGGACGGGTGTCCGCGAACGAGCGAAGCGTTCGCGGACACCCTGGGAAATGAACGCCGCGTCAGAAGCCGCGGGTGGTAAGCCACTCGTCCAGTGCGACCGAGACGATGTCGCCAATGGGCAGGTGATCGAGTTCGTTGTCCAACGCGAAGCGCTTGAGCCGCTTCTTCAGTTTCAGCGCCGCGGGAACCGACGAGTCGAGGCTCTCGCGCGTGATCATGCGCTGGTTGAGGATCACGGCTGTCTCGGGGATGTCCTTCGGGCGGCCGGGGCCGTGAGCCCACGGGGTTCCCTCGCTGGGTGCTGCCTCCGCAAGCCCGTACTGCTCCTGGTGAGACCCCGGAACATCGGTCCTCACCGGGAACGCGGTACCGCCTGCGACCAGAGAAGCTGCCTGACGAACCGCCACCTCGGCGGCCGCGGCCACATCAGGAGCCGCGAACGTGCTGGGGGACAGGCCATGTCGCGCAACGGGTTCGGCCGGCTGCGTCAGCTGAACCGCAGGTGCTCCAGATTCGGTAGCCGGGGACTCATGCTGGACCTGTTGCTCCCCCTGATCCCCAGCAGATTCCGTCCCGGCCTCCGGGGTGAGAACGGCGGGGTGCACTGGCTGGCTGGCAACCGGCTCCGGCACGATGCCGCTCGGTACGACCTCACCTGTCGGCGGCCCGGAAGCCAGTGCCCCGTCGAGCGCTGCCCCAGTTCGGCCCTGCGCCGATGCCTCGACGGGAACCATGGCAGAAGGGGACTGAACCTGCGGCCCGCCCGCAGAGGGACGCCGTTTGCCCTGGGCGGCGGCCTGTTCGGCGACGAACTGCTCAGGCGTGAGCTCGGCGGCCGGCGGAGGGGGCGGCGGGGCCGTCTTCTTGGCCCCGCCCAGGGCGCGCCCGCCGGTGCGGCGGGACGGCGGCTTCGGCCTCTCGTTGTTCTCGCTCATGCCTCGGTTAGCTCCTTCATCAGGTTGGCGTACTCGCTCAGTTCGGTGGGGATCTCGCCGAAGGCCTCCATGTAGTGCACCCACGAGTGGATGGTGGTCTCGGCGAGCGGGAACGCCTCGTCGCGGTCCGGGCCGATGCCCTCACCTGCGGCGGGCTCCAGCAGCTGGTCCTTCGCCCGGCTGGGCAGGCTGGTGCGGTCGTCGGCCTTGACCATCACGACGTGGGCGGTGACGCCGTGCTCGTTGCGGGCGGCGGCGCGCTCGGCCTCGTCGAAGGTGGCCACGAGCTTGCGGCGCTCGATCTTGGTGGGGGCGACCGGGACGAGCAGCAGGTTCGCCTCGGTAACGGCCTCGTGGAAGATGCGGGCGCTGCCGCCGCCGGCGTCGACGACGATCGCGCCGAACTCGGCGCGCTTGGTGCGGATGTATTCGGCGATGTCGTCGAACGGGTACCGCTCGATAACCAGGTTCTCGGGAATCTCGAAGCCTGCGGCCTGGGCGACCTTGAACCAGTCGTAGGCGGACTGGCTGGTCGCGTCCGCGTCCAGCAGCAGCGTCGGCAGGTTGAGGACGACGGAGTAGTAGAGGGCGATGAACCAGGCGGAGGTGGTCTTGCCGGTGCCGCCCTTGAGCATGCCGACCACGATCACGAACGCGTCCCAGACGGGTTCGGTGGCGGCGGCCAGGGTCTGGTGACGGGTGTTTTCGTTCACGAGTGCTTGATCTCCTGGAAGGGGAAGGGATGTTGTCGTGTGGTTCGGTGGAAGCTCGATGGGCGAGACGGGCGTCTCCGTGTGGACTGGGGAGGGGCCCGTGCTCTGCGGTGGCAGCCGGGATGGCCTTGGGTGGAGCGAATGACAGCTCTGGCTTCGGCCCTCACGGCCGGTTGGCTTCGCGGCGAGTGGGGCCGTGTCGGTGCTGGGGCCGCATGCGGGTGCCTGCTTGGTGCAGGAGCCGGTAGACGGTGCCGACGGAGTAGCTGCACTCCTCGGCGAGGTCCGGCACGGTGGCACCGGCCTCGTACCGGGCACGCAGGGACAACGCGAGTTTCTGACGCTCGGCGGCCCTGGCGGCAGAGCGGATCCGTTGCGTTTGCTGTGACGTGCGTGGTGCGCCACCGGCCTCGACCAGCAGGCGCCGGGCACGGGGCCTCGTGGCTCCGGCGACCGCCGCGAGTTCGCCGAGCGTCGCGCCGTGTTCCTCGTACAGAACACGGAGGTGAGCTGCGAGCCGCCTGCGAGATTGCGGGTCGTTGCGCATGCGGCGGGTCTGCCACGACGTGCGCATTTCGGTCCCGGCCTCGTGTAGTCGGTTGAGAACCGTGCCGTACGAGAGGCTGCTGGCAGCCACGAGTTCATCGACTGTCGCACCGGACTCGTACTGCGTGCGCAAGGCCTCAGCGGTCACCGGCTGGCTCTGAGCAGGATTGGTTGGACGGGGTTGTGGGTTCATGCTGCGGACTCCCATTCGCTGAGGGCTTCGGCATGGGAAGCGGCCAGCTCGTCGTAACTGCGCTGGTCGGCAGGGGTGATGAGAATCAGGCGGCCGTCGGTGGCGACCTGCCAGTCGGGAGCGGCGCGGCCGGTGACCGGATCGAGGACACGCCCGTCGGCGGTGTGCCACGCGGGCGGGATTTCGTCGGGGCGTGGCGCGGGGACCAGGACCTGGCGACCGTCTTCGCGGACGATCACCACGGCCTTGCTGCGGTGCTCCGTGAGCCGGTCCAACGCGTGCCGGTATGCAGCGCGTTGGGCCGCGTAGAGGGCCTTGCGGTGAGCTGTGCCGCCCGACGTGCCGAGTCTCGCGGCGACTTCGGCCCAGCCCTGTGCCGGCACTGGGGTGAAGTCGGTGTCGGGGTCCGCGAGGCTGCTGCCGATGCCCTCCAGAGCACGTGGCGCGAGGGCCCATGTCTCCCCGGTGCGGTGCACAAGACCGTGCTCGGCAAGGCGCCGAAGGGACCGGTATGTAGTGGCGCGAGAGACCGAGGAGGTACCGACGAGCTCAGCAACTGTCTGGTGGGGGCGCTGGCACAGAGCACTGATGATCATGAGGGCGGCGCTGCCGAGGCCGTGGTGGGCGAAGGCGTCGTGGCCCATCAGGCGAGCGATGACGGTGGAGTCGATGTCGGCAGTCGTGGCCGTCTCAGGGGTGGTCCACTCCTCAAGTGCCGGGTCGGGGGGGTACTGAGTGGTGTGGAAACGAGACGACGGCGCGTTGAGGTACCAGGTGGAGCCCTCCCGGCCGTGTCCGACCCGCAACCGGCGCAGCCAGCCCTGTGGCTTGAGGACCTTCTCGTAGACGGCCCGCAATGTCGTGCGGGAGATGCCGGCTTCTTCGGCGGTCTGCCGTTCGCTGGCGTGGTGCAGGAGGCCGCCCGCGGTCTCGGCGAAGTTCAGGTGCGCCCGCAGGACACGCAGGGCGGTGCGTCCCCGCTCTCCGCGCCAGGGCGTCGTCTCGATGCGGTCGCGCAGCGCGGCGAGAACCTCGTACGCGTCGTGCCGGGAGCCCAGCGCCCTGGTGGTGCTGACCGCTTCCGAGGCGCTGGTCCACACGCGGCGGATGTAGTCCAGGGCGCGCGACTGCCCGGAGCGCAGCGCGATGTTGCGGGCGTGCCTGCCGCCCTCATGGTCCGGGTGCAGCAGGAGCTGCGTCAGATGGTCGACGGTGCCGCCGATGCGGGCCACGTGGCAGGCGATGGCCGCGGTGATCCGGTGCCCGTGCTCGGCAGCGCCCTGGTGATCCGTGCGCAGCGCCACGGTCCGCTTGTCGGAGGCGAGCCTGCTGTAACTCCCGGCGGCGTAGCGGCCGGTGAGGTCCCCGAGGAGGACGAGATCGGCTGCCGGCGAGGGCAAGTGGGAGAGGCCCGAGGGGCCGGACGGGTGGGAGAGCTGGTGCTGGAGGTTCGTCTGGTGGGTGCTGTGTGGCACGGTGGGGTCGTCTCGCAAAGACGTGGACGCCACCCAGGCCCGCTAAAACCACGGGTGGTGTCCGGGACCGACCTCCGATCGGTGCCAGTGAACGCTTCCAGGACGGCCATCCTGGAAGCCTTCGCATGCCTGGCCCCGAGCGGAGGCAGGCGTCCCCATCGCAGCTCGACCGGGGATCAATCGCAGGTCCGCCAGAGTCGCCACCCATGATCCACACCAGTCAACTCGGGTCCCTCAAAGGCCAGTTCCAGAGAGGTGTTGCCTCTGACTGCCTCTGAGTGACCCGGGTCGATCCGGGGTCGAATCAGAGTGTTTTCCTCTGACTGCCTCCGATCGCCTCTGCAACCCGTCCTAGCAGGTCACAGCCTCATCGCCCCCACACAAGCGCAGGTCAGAAAGGTCCGCTAGCTGTACCACTGGTTCCTGGCAAAGGCGGTTGTGTGCGGCATCTTTGCGGCTCCCGTCTGTCTGCGGTGGAGTCATCGTCCGGAAGGGCGTCACGGGGACGCAATACCGCTTCCGCCTGGCGGAAGGTTCGATGTAAAAGGCCTGTTCAGAGGCCAGCCCGACGGAAACAACCTCCGTCAGACGGCCGGACCCGGTTCGTCCACGAGAAGGTCATTCGGCTTCGGCCCCGGGCAGCAGGCGCGACCCGGCCACGGTGAAGCCGATCCGGGCCCCGCCGCCCGGGCGAGGGCCCGCGGTCACCGTGCCGCCGTGGGCTTCGGCGACGTCGCGGACGATGGCGAGGCCGAGTCCGGAGCCGGGCAGGGCGCGAGCGGTGTCGGCGCGGTAGAAGCGGTCGAACACCCGGGGGAGAGCGTCGGCGTCGATGCCCGGTCCACGGTCGGACACGGTGACCGCTCCACGGCGGATGCGCACCTCGATGGGATCGTCGCCGTCGGGGTCGAACTTGGCGGCGTTCTCCAGCAGGTTGCCCAGCGCGCGTTCGAGGCCCTGCGGGCGGCCACGGACCACGGTGCCGTCGGCGTCGACATGGATCAGGCGACCGCTGCGCCGGTACACGCGCCGCGCGACACGGCGGGCCACCGAGGCCAGCTCCACGGCCTCCTCGTCCTCTTCCTGGCCGCCGGCCAGCGCCAGCTCCACGAGTTCCTCCACGAGGTGCGCGAGTTCGCCGGTCTCGCCCTCGACGTCGTCGAGGAGCCGGTCACGGGCCTGTGGGGAGAGCTCGGCGACGCGAGGCAGCACCGCGGCGTTGGTGCGCAGACTGGTGAGAGGGGTCCGCAGCTCGTGGGCGGCGTCGTGCACCAGTCTCTCCTGTGCGTCACGGGCGGCGGCGATACGCCCGAGCATCCTGCTGAACGACGTGGACAGCCGGCCCACTTCGTCCCGCCCGCCCGTCAGGTCCGCGTGTCCGAGCACGGCCCGGCCGTCGGCACTGACCTCTTCGGCGGCCTCGGTCAGACGTACCAGGCGCCGGGTGATGCGTCCCGCGACCAGCAGACCGGCGCCGGCCGCGACCAGCATGACCGCGAGGCTGACCAACGCGATCTCCATGGCCATTCCGCCCAGGACATGGCGGGTCTGGTCGATCCGGACCGCCACCTGCAGCGCGCCCCGGTTCCCGCCAAGGGCGGTGGTCAGCCGACGGTAGGTGCGGCCCGCAACGACGACCTCGGCGATGTCCGTGTCCCCAGCCTTGCCCGAGGCGGCCAGGGTCCGCCCGGTGTCGGACACCGGCAGCGGCACGCCCGGGCCACCGAGGCGGGCGGCGGTTCCGTCGACGGCGACGGCCTGAAGGATCATCCGCCGTTCCTGTTCGTCCCCGGGACCGGGGCGGTCGGGCCCGGGAAAGAGTTCCGGTACCTGAGCGATCACCTCGGAGACCAGTGGCTGCCCTCCCCGTTCCTTGGCGTGCGCCAGGGCGACCGTGGCCGACCGCAGGGTCCGGTCGATCTCGGCGATGACCCGGTCGGAGGTGGCGCGATAACTCAGCGCTCCGACCAGGAACGCCACCACGGCACCGATGGTGGCGAAGGCGAGCGCGAACCGCGTACGCAGGGTCATGGCCGTGCCGCGTACCCCACGCCGCGCACGGTGTGGATCAGATCGGGCGCCCCGGCCGCTCCGAGCTTGCGCCGCAGAAACCCGACGTAGCCCGCCAGGTTCTTGGCGTCGACGCCGGCGTCGCGACCCCAGACCTGCTGGTAGAGCGTCTGGTGATCCAGCACGAGTCCCTCGTTGCGCACCAGGAGTTCCAGCAGGTCGAACTCGGTCCTGGTGAGCCGCACCTCCTTCTCGCCCCACCACACACGGCGGGCCGCCGGAGCGATCCGCAGCGAAGCCATGCGCAGAACGGTGTCGTCCCGCTCCGCGTCCTCGGTCTCCCGCACGGGCTTCGGTGTCAGGGCGGCTCTGCGCAGCAACGCCCGTAGCCGGGCCGTCAGTTCGGGCACCGCGAAGGGCTTGGGCAGATAGTCGTCGGCACCGGCGTCGAGGCCGGCCGCCCGGTCCGGGGTGCGGGACCGGGCGATGAGCATGAGGACCGGTGTGCGGTCACCGTCGGCGCGCAGCACGCGGCACACGGCCATGCCGTCGACATGGGGCATCATCACGTCGACGACCAGCACGTCGAAGGACTCCCGGCGGACCCGGGGCAGCGTCTCGACCCCGTCGGCGGCGGTGACGACGTCGTACCCCTCCAACTCCAGTGCGCGCGCGAGGGATTCACGGACCGCGCGATCGTCGTCGGCGATGAGGACACGATCAGACATCCGGGCATGATGGCACACCGCTCCGGCACCGGTTCTCATCGAATTCCGGACCGGCTCCCGACCGGGTCTGAGATCGCTCGCGGAGCATGGGGCCGCACCTGCACTCACACCCCTCACAGGAGTCCCATGTCCTCCGTTCCCCACCCCATGGCCGCACCGACCGCCCCCGCATCGCCGTCGCTCGCGCCGGATCGGAGGCGGATACGTGTACACCGTGCCGTGGCCGTCGCCGTGTGCCTCGGTCTCGGCGGCGCGGGTTGTGGCACCGTCGACCCGGCGTCGTCGTCGGCGGCGCTGACGAAGCCGAATCCGGTCCCGGCCTCCGCCCTGCGCACCGGCGCCGGCGGTGCGAACACGGCGCAGGTCGTGGCCGCCGCGAACGCGTTCCTCGCGACGCTGTCCGACGAGCAGAAGGACACCGCCCTCTACGACTTCGACGACCCGGCGAAGAAGACCGGCTGGTCCAACTTCCCGACGCCCGTCGTCGAGCGCAACGGCCTGAAGCTGGGCGACCTCACCGACGCGCAGGAAGCCGCGGCCCTGAAGGTCATGGAGGCCGCGCTCAGCAGGAAGGGCTACGAGGAACTCGTCGAGATCCGCAAGGCCGACGACTATCTCGCCTCGCTCCCGGACACCGGCGGACCGGGCGGCGGCACCCCGACGGGCACCCCCAGCACGACGCCGACCGCGACCCCGACCGGTGGCGGCCGTCCCCCCGGCGGAGGCGGCGGCGCCAACTTCGGCTCGGAGTGGTACTACGTCTCCTTCTTCGGAACGCCCAGCAAATCCGGGCAGTTCACGCTCCAGTACGGCGGTCACCACGCCGCCTACAACCTCACGTACGCCGGCGGCAGCGTGAGCATCTCGCCCACCCTCACCGCCGTGGAGCCGATGGAGTTCGACTGGGAGAACCTGTACTACGCCCCGCTGGAGGACAAGCGGACCTCCACGATCGCCGCGATCCAGTCCCTCACCGCCGAGGAACTGACCGCCGCCGAGATCGACGGCAGCTTCGACGACCTCTACCTCGGCCCCGGCCACGACGGCCCCTTCCCCACCCGGCCGGAGGGCGTCCTGGTCAGCAGCCTCACCAAGAAGCAGCGGGCGAAGGTCACCGCGATGCTCAGGGCCTGGGTCGACGACCTGGACGAGAAGGCGGCGGCACGGCTGCTGGCCAAGTACGTCTCGGAGTACGACGAGACGTACATCGGCTGGAGCGGCGGGACGACACTGGACAACAGCCAGACCTACGTGCGACTTGACGGACCGTCGGCCTGGATCGAGTTCTCCAACCAGCCGGGCGCGTCCACCGACGAGATCCACCAGCACACGATCTTCCGGGACGAGACCGCCGACTACGGCTGGGAATGACGTCCGTGCGCCGTCTCCTCTCCACCCTCGTGCTCACGTTCCTGCTGGTCGGTGGCCTCGCGTCACCGGCCGGCGCGCACCCGATGAGCACCTCCGCCGTCCTCCTGGACGTCCGGGACGACCGGGTCGAGGGCGAGGTGCAACTGCCGATCGACCGGCTCGCCATCGCCGTGCACCGCCGGCTCACCTCCACGAGCGTCCTCGGCGCCGACCGGTCGTTCCTCGGGGACTACACGGCCGAGCACATCGCCGCCGTCGGCGACGGCGGCACCCCCTGGACGGTGACGCTCGGTACCCCGACGGTCCGTACGATCGACGCGACGGCCCATCTCGTCTATCCGCTGGAGATCCGCCCGCCCCACGGCCGTGTCACCGACTTCGACCTCCGCTACGACGTCGTCGTCGAGGAACTCGTCACCCACCGGGTCATCGCCACCGTCCGGTACGACTTCGACCGCGGCATCCTCAGGACGGACGACGCCGAGACCCTCGGAGTCCTCGACCGGGACACCACGAGCCTCGACGTCCCCGCCGGGCAAGGTTCATGGCTGCGGGGCTTCGTCACCACCGTGGGCCTGGGGACGGAGCACGTCGGCGAGGGAGCCGATCACCTGCTGTTCCTCCTCATGCTGCTGGTCCCGGCCCCGCTGGTGGCGGCCGGGGGCCGGTGGCACGCCGGCGGCACGTCGAGGCGACGGGTTGTCGTCCGCGTCGTGCACGTGGTCTCCGCGTTCGCCGCGGGCCACTCGCTCACCCTCGCCCTCGCGGCGGCCGGAGCGATCCACGTACCGTCCCGGCCGGTGGAGACGCTGATCGCCTTCTCGATCGGGGTGTCCGCGGTGCACGCCATACGTCCTCTCGTGGCCCGTGGCGAGGTGCTCATCGCCGGTGGTTTCGGGCTCGTCCACGGACTGGCGTTCGCCTCGCTCATCGGTGACCTCGGCCTGGACCGGGGGTCCCTCGTCACCACACTCCTCGGCTTCAACCTGGGCATCGAACTGACCCAGTTGCTCGTCGTCGCACTGATCATGCCGTCGCTGCTCGTCCTGGCCCGCACAGCCTGCTACCCGGCGTTCCGCCTCACGCTGGCCGCCCTCGGCCTGCTGTTCTCGGCCTCCTGGATGCTGGAGCGCGCGGCCCTGACATCCTCCGACCCGTTCGAAGGCGTCCAGACGTGGCTGGTCGCACACCCGTTGCTCGTCGCCGCATCACTCGCGGCACTCGCTGTCGTCGCGCTGTACATGGCACCGCGCACTTCTTCCACCGGGAGACTCACTTGAGCATGCGAGACATCCAACCTGTCCACAGCGGCCACCCGCACGTGGCCGCCGCCGCGGCGGAAACAGCGGGCGACCCGGCCGGGCTCGGCCGCCGCGGCTTCCTCGGACGCACCGTCGGCGCGACGGCCGGCGCGGCGCTGCTGGGCGGCCTGGCGGCGGCTCAGGCGTCGGCCGCGCCCAGGAGCACCTCCGGCAGCCCCGTGAAGACACAGTCGGGTCCGGTCGTCGGCGTACCGGCCGCCCTCGACGGGATCACCGTCTACAAAGGCATCCCCTACGCGGCGTCCACCGCCGGGCAGAACCGCTGGCGTCCGCCGCAGCCGCCGCCGTCCTGGACCGGCGTCCGCACAGCCGACACCTGGGGCGCCGCCTGCCCCCAGCCGGTCACCGGCATCGCCGCCGACAAGGTGCCCCCGCTGAGCGAGGACTGCCTCAACCTCAACATCTGGACGGGCGCGGCGAGTTCGGGTGATCGCCGCCCGGTCTTCGTCTGGATCTACGGCGGACGCAACAGCGCGATGTGGGCCTCACAGCCGGTCTACGACGGCGCCAACCTGGCCGCCAAGGGCGCGGTGGTCGTCACCTTCAACCACCGTGTCGGCGCGTTCGGCAACTTCGCCCACCCCGAACTGAGCGCGGAGTCGGGGCACGGAGGCTCAGGCAACTGGGGCGTCCTGGACACGGTGGCGGCGCTGCGCTGGATCCGGCGCAACATCGCCGCGTTCGGCGGCGACCCGGACCGGGTGACCCTGGCCGGCTGGTCGCACGGCTCGTCGTTCGTGAACATCCTGATGATCTCGAAGCTGGCCCGAGGACTGTTCCACCGTGCGCTGCTGGCGGCCGGCGTCCAGTACACCAAGGACCCGGCGCTCGGCCGCGTGGCGGGCGGCTACGACACCCTCGCCGCGGCGGAGGCCAACGGCTCCGCGTTCGCCGGCTACATGGGGGCGTCCTCACTGCCCGACCTGCGGGCCCTGTCGGCGGACGAGATCGTGACCAAGGTCTACGCCCCCGGGGCACCGGTCGCAGGCACCGACTTCGGCAACGTCCTCGACGGCCATGTGCTGCCGACCACGTACACCGACGCCATGACGTCCCGGGCCGAGTACGACGTACCGGTTCTGACCGGCAACAACAAGGACGAGAACGGCGCCTCACCCACGCTGACGATGACGGCCGCCGCCTACCGGGCGTACGCGGCGTCGACCTTCGGTGACCGGGCGGACGAGTTCCTCACGCTCTATCCCGCGGTCACCGACGCGGAGGCGGCGGCGCAGTACAACGCCTACGCGCGGGACGAGGAGCGGGTCTCCACCTTCTTGTGGGGCACCCAGTTCAGGAACACCGCGGGCAGCCGCAGCCCGGTCTACAACTACTGGTGGACGCACGCGCCGCCCGGCTCGGACACCACCAACCCCATCGAGCCCGCGAACGGCGCCGGCGCCTACCACGGCGCCGAGAAGTACTACCTCTTCGGCAACCTCTACGGCACCGACCGGCCGTGGACCGACGAGGACCACGCGATCGCCGACACCACCTCCTCCTACGTGGCGAACTTCGCCGCCACGGGCAACCCCAACGGGCGGTCACTGCCGGCCTGGCCCGCCCTGCGCACGACGAGGCCGCTCTCGATGGAACTCGGCGACGCCTTCGCGCCCCGTGCGGCGGCCGACACGGACGCCAAGTACGGCTTCCTGAAGAGCTACCTGGAGTCGCAGATGACGGAGTACTGAGCCGGCAGCCCGTACGCGGTGCAGACATGGACGTATCGGCTCGGAGCGAGGGTGGGCGTCGATCCTTCAGCCGTCGAGGTGTGACGCCCAGAGACGGAGAGACCCGCTCGATGAACGACGACTCAAGATCCCGGACACCGTCCCGCAGAACGCTGCTGGGGGCCATGGCGGCGTCCGCCGCGGCGGGAGTGCCGCTGTTGTCCGCCGCGCCGGCCGAGGCCGCGCCGGGCAGGGCGGTCGACCTCCTCCACGTCGGCAGCTGGACCCTCGGCCAGGTGCACGCGCTGCGGTTCGACCCGTCCGACGCGACCCTGACGTCGGTCGGGCCCGTGGCGCAGACCGGCTCGAACTGGATGGCCGCCCACCCGAGGAAGGCGGTCCTGTACGCCACCGGCGGTGAATCCGGCGGGACCGTCCGCGCCTTCCGCGTCGACAGGGCCACCGGCGCGCTTGAACAGTTCGGCGAGATCGCGACACAGGCGACACCGGCCAACGGCGGACTGTCGTACATCGGGGTCGACGTCCGGTCGAAGACGCTGCTGGCCGCGGACTTCGCGGCCGGCACCGTCGTCTCCGTGCCGATCGGCGGGGACGGCGGACCCGGCGCCGTGGTGTCCCGGGTGCAGGACACCGGTTCCGGCCCCCACCCGCGCCAGACAGGCCCGCACGCTCACCACGTGGTCATCGACCCGAGCGGCAGGTTCGCGCTGGTCCCTGACCTCGGCGCCGACCGGGTCTTCGTCCACCGCTTCGACCGGGCCACGCAAACCCTGTCCGACGGCCCGAGTGCCTACGCGACGGCGCCGGGGTCGGGGCCACGGCGCGTGGTCTTCCACCCGAGCGGCAGGATCGTCTACCTCTTGAACGAACTGACCGCGGACATCCAAGCCCTGCGATGGAGCCCCGAAGACGGCGTCCTGACCCATCTCCAGCACCTGTCGACCGACGCGCCCGGACACACCGGCACCACGAGCGCCGCCGAACTGGCCATCAGCCGTGACGGCCGCTTCGTCTACACCTCCAACCGAGGCGAGAACACCCTGGTCGTCTTCTCGACGGACCGAGCGACCGGCCTGCTCACGCTGGTCCAGCGCATTCCCTGTGCGGGACTCACCCCGTGGAGCTTCTCCTTTCACCCCAGCGGGAAATGGCTGTTCGTCGCGAACCAGGCGAGCAGCACGGTGAACCTCTTCGGCGTCGACCCACGGTCGGGCCAGCTCACGGACACCGGCACGTCCGTACCCGTACCGAGGCCCGCCTGCATCACTTTCAGCCGCCCCTGAGCCTCCAGGAGAGGGAACACAGCCAGGGGTCCGGTGAATCCCCTGCCAGGGGTTTCTGTGCGGTGGTGGTCGTGGTGGTCAGTCCAGCTGGGTCACCTTCGGGGTGTCGCCGGTGGCCGACGCGTCGGCCGGGGGCAGGGCGGTGGGGTAGGTACGGATGCCGCTGATCGCCGCGTTGGCGAACTCGCCGTAGACGCCGGAGGAGAGCTTGCGGCCGATCTGGACCGGGCCCGTGGCGTTCCAGGGGGTGTAGGTCCAGTCCCTGGAGCCGGTGAGCTTTCCGTCGACGTACAGGCGCAGTTCCTTGGCCGTGGCCTCGTACACGCCCACCAGGTGTGTCCACTTGCCGGCGGTGGCCTTGCTGCCGTAGGCGGCCCGCCAGACGGCGCCGGTCGCGTCGGTGCTGTGCCGGCCGAAGGCCCAGGCCCCGGAACCGGAGGAGTAGTACAGCTGGAAGCCGTTGTTCACGGCGCCGTTCTGGGAGAGGAAGGTGCTGTTGGCGGTCAGGGAGTTGAGCTTCACCCACGCGGAGACGGTGAAGCTCTTGGAGGTGTCCACGGCGGGGGCCGTCGCCGCGGCGTACCCCGTGGTGCCGTTCAGGGTGACGGAGCTGCCCCGGGTGGAGTCCGTGGTCCAGGTGTAGCCGCCGGACAGGCCCGCGGTGAGGGAGCCGGTGGCGTCGGCCGTGCTGGCCCCTGCGCCCTCGGCGAGCTTCCACCAGTGCGTGGCGGTGTCCGAGACCGAGCCCAGGGAGACCGGTGCGCCGAAGCCGTACGTGGGCGGAGAGGTCAGGACGAGGCTCTGGCGGTAGTTGTACTCGACGAGCTGGCCGGTGGCGTCCACGGTGTAGAGGTCGGGCAGGCCGTCGGGGCCGCCCGCGCTGGTCGCGCCCGGCTGGATGGGGCTGTTGATGTCGCCGGGCGAGGCGATACGGGGGTAGGCGGCCGGGGGCAGGGTGAGCCCCAGGCCGGTGTGCGTGGTGGGGTGCAGCAGGGCGGGGACGAGGGTCGTGGCGTCGACCGTGATCGGGTAGCTGTACAGGGCGCCCGTCGCGTTGTCACGGGACCACAGGACCGGCTTGCCGTTGGCGGTGCCTGCGGCGATCAGGGTCTGGCCGGTCTAGTCGCCGTCGCCGAGCAGGAGCGGGTTCTTCAGGTGCTGGCCGCCGTCGGACTGGTAGATCCACAGCTCCTTGTTCTCGACGGTGATGACGGCCGGGTAGTCGTTGGTGTTGCCGAAGACGTTGCCCGGCGTGATCAGCTGGCTGACGTTCCAGGTCTGGTCGTCGTAGTCGGTGGAGCGGCAGCGCGTCGCGTCCGCCACGACGTCGGCCGGCGCGCAGGCGTCCTTGGAGACGACGTCGAACCGTCGGCCGATGAAGCCGCCGAACGTGGAGTACGGGGAGCGCGGGAAGGACGCGTCGTCGACCGGGTCCTGGTCGTTCTTGATCACGTAGAACTTGCCGCTCTTGTACGCGAACAGGTCGTCCACGGTCGTGCCGTGCAGGTTGCCCCGGTGGGCGATGAGGTAGCTGTCCCAGCCGGTGCCGTCGGGCGAGTCGGCCTTGGTGGCGACGGTGACCGGGCCGGTGACCGCGGGCGGGGTACCGGTGACCGGGCCGCTCTGCACCGGGTCGGCCGCCTGGGCGGGGTCGAGGTTGCCCGGGACCAGGTCGAGATCGCCGGTCTTGGTCGTGGCGAGCAGGTCGGGCACGCCGTCGCCGGAGATGTCACCGGGCTTGACGGGCGTGGCCGGGTTCCAGGGGACGGTGAAGGTGTAGCCGGCGGGGGCGGTGGAGATGTTGCCGGCCTTGTCGACACCGGCCACGTACAGGGTGTGCACCCCCCAGTCCTGGATCGGGACGGGGATGGTGGCGACGGACCTGCCCTGGCTGTCGGTGCCGGTGATTGCGGCGCTCTGGCCGTCGGCGGCGGTGGGCGCCGAGTCGAGCTGCCACAGGAAGGACGCCATGCCGCTGGACTTGCAGGGGCCGGGGTCGCAGGTGGTGTCGGCGGCCGGGCTGTCGGCGCCGGCCACCGTGAAGTCCGTGGTCCTGCCGGGGCCCGCGTAGACCGGCGGGGTGGCCGCGGGGCCTGAACCCACCGACGGGAAGAAGGAGTTGCCGGTCACCTCCGGCGTCGGCGGCGCGGTGAAGTCGGTGGAGAACCAGCAGTGGTCGGAGATCGGGGACTTGAGGTCGGAGGACGAGTCGTCCTCCGCGTAGACGTCCCAGCCGTACTGGTGGCCGTCCTTCAGGGTGGCGCCGATCTTCACCGCCGCGTCGGTACCCGAGTCGAGGAAGGCGCTGGCCGGGGTCGACACGTCGGCGCCACTGCCGTCGCCGTCCGGATCGACCGTGCGGTCCCAGACGTGGTAGTGCGCCTTGACGTTCTCGCCGGACATCTGGGTGGTGACGGTGGAGTGCAGGGTGATGTTGCTGCCCGCGTCCGAGTAGGTCGTCGCGCCGATCCAGCCCACCCCGCTGGTCGTGCAGGCGGCCGAGGCACCGGCGGCGGCCGGGGTGATGTGCAGGTCGGTCGGCACGGCGGGCGGGATGTCGAACCGGGTGGTGAGCGTCAGGGTCGTCGACATGCGCAGGTAGTCGGTGTTGCCGGAGGTCTGCGACTCGTTGCCGTACAGACCGACGGTCCAGGTGTTGGAGCCCGCGCCGAAGGTGCCGTCGGCGTCGTAGCCGTCGCCGTCCTGGTCGGCGATCTTCTGCGCCCCGTCGGTGACATGGAAGGTGGCGGTGCTGTTGCTGCACGAGCTGCCGGAGTTGGCGCCACTGGGCACGGTGTCGGTGGCCGGCGGGAAGGCGCTGTCGTGGACACCGGGCCTCGACAGCCAGTCCGTGCCGGAGGAGATCGCGTTCGTGGTGTGCAGGGTCAGCGGCTGGTTCTGGGAACAGTCGTAGCTGGCCGCGTACGTCGTGGAGATCTTCACGAAGGCGTCGTAGACGACGAACGCCGGGTGCAGCCCGCTGGTGTTGATCGCCCAGTACGACCGTTCCAGGCCCACCCCGCAGGCACCGCCCCACCGTTGGTAGCCGACGCCCTGGCCGTTGGTCTGCGCCTTGTCGTACTGCGGTGAGTCGTCGCAGGTCGAGCTGGAGTAGACCTCGGTGTAGTGCCCGGCGGTGGAGGAGACCGGGTTGGTGTACGGGTCGATGTACACCGGGTACGTGGTGTCCGGGTCGCTGAGCATGCCGGCGTCCGGGGTCAGTGTGACGGCACCGCTCGTGGCGGTCATCGCGACCGGTTCGGTGTCGGCGCCGGGGCCGGGGCCGTCCACGGAGGAGGCCGGGCCCGGGGTCGGGCCGGTCTGCTGGGCCGCGACGGGCGCGGTGGCGGAGTCCCACATCAGCGGCTGGGGACTGGTGTAGGCGAGGTCGCCGTCGGTCGCGGTGGCGTTCAGGGTGTCGGAGCCGGTGGTGGCCAGGGTGAGACCGTGGGTGGCGGTGGCCAGGGTGAGCTTCTTCAGCTCCGGGTTCGCGGCGGCCTCGGCGTCGTGCACGATCAGGACGTCGCTGAAACCGCCCTGGTCGGTGACGGACACCGACAGGTCGACGCCCGGGAGCACCGAGGAGTACAGCGCGGTGTCGCCGTCGACGCGCGGCTTCGGCAGCGTGAACGGCAGACTCAGGGCCATGCTCGGCCCGTCGGCGTGGGTCAGGGTGACCAGCGGGCCGTCGCCGCCGCCGGAGAGCGTCACGCCGTTCGGGGTGGCCGCGGGCGCGTAGCCGCCGTGGCCGTCGGCGACCAGGCCGGAGTCCACCGGGACCCAGTCGCCGTCCTTCAGCACCCGGGTCGGCAGCGCGCTGGTGGTGTTGCTGAAGGTGCCGTCCGGCAGGGCCTCGGTGGTGGAGACCTCCGTGGTCAGCGCGTCCACGGGGACGGATCTGCCGCTCGACACGGCCTGCGCCTGTGCGGCCAGCAGCGGGTCGGCCGGGGTGGTGGCCGAGGAGCCGTCGGCGACGGCCGGCAGGACCGGGAGGGCCGCCAACAGGCCGAGAGCGGCGGCGAACAGAGCGAGTCGGCGCACCGGAGCGGCGCGTCTTTGGCGGGTTCCTATCGGTGCTTCGGAAAGGCCGGTAGATCTCAACACGTGGCGGGCTTCCTTCGATTGCGGGCATCGGGGTGGGGGAAAGCCCGGTAGCCACGGAGCAGTGATCAAATCCGGTACAGAAACTACACATGGTCTGCCAAGTTGAAGCACGGTCTTTTCACGGAATTGGCAAAGGGTCTTGAGTCGCGATCATGGCCGTATTTAGCCTCCGGTCGATCACTCACACGTGTGCGGTGACGAAATGACGGCCCTTCAGGGTCGTGCTCCGGGGGGTACGTGTGAGTGCTGGACGGCGCTGGTTCGCGGGTGTGTGGCACCGAAGATTCCTTGGCGGGCTGGGCCTCTGGGCCATTCCCGTAGCCCTGTTCGCCCTGCTGCTGCCGGTGGCGGTCGCCGGCGGATTCGGCACCCCCGGCTTCCTCGCCGGCCACTCGGACGACCCGGACTTCGGGCACCACGGCGGCTTCTCGTTCGACGGCACGGTGTGGAAGCCGAAGGCCGCCAAGGCCGTCGACACCACCCGGGCCGTGGGAGCGCACGCCCTGCGGCAGAAGACCCCGGCGCACCCCAAGGGGTACAGGCCGCTGGGCACTTACCGGGCGGCGGCCCCGCAGTGGCCGAAGCCGGGCACCGCCACCGTCGCCCTCGCGACCGCCGGCGCGGCCAAGCCCGTCAAGGCGGGCGCCCTGCCCGTGTGGGTTGCCCCCGCCGACGACGGGACCGCTGTCCCGGCGGTCAGCGTGCAGACCGCGTCCCATGCCCAGACGCTGAAGAGCGGCGCCAACGGCATGCTGCTCGGCATCACCCCGTCCGGCGCGACCGCCTCCGGCCGGGTGAAGGTGGTCGTCGACTACGCGGCGATAGCGAAGGCGTACGGCGGCGGCTACGGTTCACGGCTCCAGCTGGTCCAGTTGCCGGGCTGCGCGCTGACCACCCCGGAACGGGCGGAGTGCCAGAAGCGCACCCCGCTGAAGTTCACCAACCGCCCTGCCGCCGACCAGCTGACGGCGACCGTCACCCTGGGTGCGGCAGCCGACCCCGCACCCGCGACCGATCCCGACCAGAAGGCCGACAAGCCGGGACAGAAGACGGACAAGCCGGAGCAGAAAGCCGTCACTCCGGACCAGAAGGCCGTCACTCCGGGACAGACGGGCGGCACGGAGGCCCCAGCCGCCACCAACAGCACAGCCGCCACCGACGGCCCGACCGCCATGTCGGCCCGCACCGAGCCCCTGACCGCGACCACCACCGCCGACACCACCGCACTGGCCGTCACCTCCGGAACCTCCGGCTCCCAGGGTGACTTCGGGGCCACCACCCTCTCCGCCGCCAGCACCTGGCAGGCCTCCGCCACCGGCTCCTTCACCTACGCCTACCCGGTCTCCGTGCCCGCCGCGATCGGCGGCAACGCCCCCTCGGTGGGCCTGAGTTACGACTCCCAGTCGGTGGACGGCGAGACCACCGCCCGTAACTCCCAGGCGTCCTGGGCCGGTGACGGCTGGAGCTACCAGGTCGGCTTCGTGGAGCGGGGCTACCGCAGCTGCGGCTCGCTCCTGGACTCCGACGGCAAGAAGATCCTCAAGGGCTCGGGTGACGAGTGCTGGGGCGGCGACAACGCCACGCTGTCCTTCGGCTCGCACTCCGGTGTCCTGGTCCCCGACGGGGTCGACCCGACCGTGGCCGGCGAGATCAAGCAGTGGCGCCTCCAGGGCGACGACGGCACCCTCGTACAGGAGCTGTCCGGCGCGGCCAACGGCCTGCACGACGGTGTCTACTACCGGGTCCTGACCACCGACGGCACCGCCGCCTACTTCGGCGCCGACCACTCGCCGAGCGGTCCGGGCACCGGGGCGACCATGCCCACGAACCCCGGCGACGACTCGACGCACTCCGCCTGGGGCGTGCCGGTGCTGCACCCGCGCTCCTCCGACCCCTGCTACACGAGCGCCAAGGGCAAGGCGTCCCAGTGCGACAAGCCGGAGGGGTGGCGCTGGAACCTCGACTTCGTGGTGGCGCCGACCGGATTCGTGCAGCGCTACGACTACACGACCGAGTCCGACTACTACGACCTGGGCGGCGGTCAGGCGGGCGAGAGCGACGACCCCGACGACACCGGCACGCTGACCTCGTACACCCGGGGCGGCGCGCTGACCCTGATCTCGTACGGCTACAAGCTGGCCGACGAGCAGGCCGGGCGCACCCCGGCCGCCGAGGTGGACTTCGGGCTCGCCCAGCGCTGCCAGACCACGTCCACGTTCACCGACTGCTCGGCCGGCAATCTGAAGGACTCGACCGCGACCCACTGGCCGGACGTGCCGTGGGACCTGCACTGCGACTCCACGGACAAGACCAAGCTGCCGGACGGGGCCACCACGGTCCCCGCCGACGTGTGCGTCACGTCCGGGCCCAGCTTCTGGTCCACCACCCGGCTGGCCGCCATCACCACCAAGGTCCATGTGAAGGCCACCGACCAGCTCACCGCGGTCGACTCCTACCAGCTGGGGCAGGTGTACTCGGACGCGGGCGGCACGGTCGACCCGGTGACCGGCACCTCCGTCGACCCGAAGGACGCGGGCTCGCTGCAGGCCGTGATGTGGCTCCAGTCCGTCCGGCACACCGGCAAGGACACCTACGGCAACGGCAACAGCGACATCGCGCTGAACCAGGTCTCCTTCACCGGCACCGAGATCGACAACCGGGTGAACGACGACACCCCGTCCGCCCCGCCGCTGTACCGGCCGCGCATATCGAGCGTCCAGACCGAGACCGGTGAGTCGATCGCCGTCGAGTACAACTCGGCGCCCTGCGCGGGCAAGTCGCTGTCGATCGCGCACGCGGACAGCAACACCGACTCCTGCTACCCCGTCTACTGGACCGTCCCCGGCGCCTCCAAGCCGATCGCGGACTGGTTCAACAAGGTCACCGTCAACAGCGTGGCCGTGTCCGACCTGACCATCGCCGGCCAGTACAAGCCGGACGCCCAGAACAACCCGGCGGGCTCCGAGACCCAGGTCTCCCGCTACAGCTACGCCGGTCCAGCCTGGCACCGCGACGACTCGGCGCAGACCGACGACCGGTACCGGACCTGGGACCAGTTCCGCGGCTTCCGCACAGTCACCGTGCAGACCGGGCAGGCGCCCGAGCCCGTCACCCAGCAGACCACGACCTACCTCCAGGGCATGGACGGCGACTACAAGGCCGACGGCACCCGCCGCTCCGTCACCGTCGACGCCAAGGTCGGCGGCAGCACCGTCCTGAGCGTCCCCGACGCCGACCAACTGGCCGGCACGACCCTCCAGGACGACACCTACACGGCGGCCGGCGGCACGGTCGACGCGGTCAGCGTCAACGGCCCGTTCACCTTCACCACCACCGCCTCCGCCAACCAGACCCCCTGGACCGACTGGACCCAGGAGGACAACCCCGGCGACACCGAACCGGCCCTGTCCACCCTGCCCGACCTCACCGCACACCGGATCCAGGCCAGCAGCTCCGTGGAGTACGAGCGCCTGGCGAACGGCAGTTGGCGGCACACCAGCACCGACACCTCGTACGACGGCCAGGGCCGCGTCTCCACCGTCAACGGGCACGGCGACGGCACCGACCCCAAGCAGGAGAAGTGCGCGACCACCACCTACGCGACCCCGCCCGCGTCGAACGCGATGATGCTGTCCTACGCGGACCGGGTCACCACCGTCGTCGGCGCCTGTGACACCGCGCTCGGCGCGAGCAGCCTGCTGACGGACCAGAAGATCTTCTACGCCGGTGACGGCACCCTCACCGGCCTGGGCACCTTCGGCCAGGTCACCGCCGCCGGGCAGGTCACCGGCACCCAGACCGCCACCGGCTTCACCGGCACCACGGAGAACTGGCAGACGACGTCCGCCATGGACTACGACGGCGCCGGCCGGGTCACCGACGCCTACGACGCCACCGGGCAGAAGACCCACACCGACTTCGACCCGGACTGGACCGACTCCGGGAACAACACCAACGCGACCGCCAAGTCCTCCGTGAACAGCCAGGGCTGGAAGGTGAGTTCGACCCTCGACGCGCTGCGCGGACTGCCGCTGGAGAGCGTCGACGCCAACGGCCGCACCACGGACATGACCTACGACGCGCTCGGCCGGCGCACCGCCGTCTGGCTGCCCGGCCGGGACAAGTCGGCGGGCCAGAGCGCCGACGAGACCTTCGCCTACTCGATCGACCCCGGCGCCGTCCCCGCCCCCGGCGACACGGTCACCCAGCCCGGCGCGCCGACCTCGGTCACCTCGAAGACACTGCGCGAGGACGGCACGTACGCCACCTCGATCACGATCTACGACGGCATGCTCCAGCCGAGGCAGACCCAGTCCACCGCGATGGGCGACTCGGACTCGGGCCGGATCATCTCGGACACGTTCTACGACTCGCACGGCTGGCAGACCGCGTCCTACTCCGCCTACTCCGAGCCGAACAACCTGCCGTCGACCACGCTGTACGCGGCGAACGAGAACCAGATCCCCTCCGAGACGACCACCACGTACGACGGTCAGGGCCGCCCGCTGCGGGGGACCCTCTGGCACCAGGCCGTCGAGCAGTGGCACAGCTCCACCAGCTACCCCGGTGCGGAGGAGGTCGACACCACGGCGCCGGCCGGCGGGCGCTCCACCGCGACCTTCAGCAACGCCGTCGGCCAGACCACCAGCACGGTGGTGAAGAACACCGGCTCCACGGTCACCCTGACGGGCGGCTCGGTCATCCCCTCCGGCACCTCGCTGACCTCGGACAGCGTCCGGCTGAGCATGCAGGCCGACGGCAACCTGGTGCTCTCCGCCCTCGCCACCGGCAAGACGATCTGGTCCTCCGGCACCAGCGGAAACCCGGGCGCCTGGGCGAAGTTCGGCACCGACGGCAACCTGGTCGTCTACAGCACCGCCGTCGCCCAGCTGTGGACCAGCGGGCTGACGGCCGTCACCGGCGCCACCTTCCAGGTGCGCGACGACTCCACCGCGGCCGTCGTCTCCTCCGCCGGTGCCGTGCTGTGGAAGCAGGGCACCGCGAACGCGGTCCCGGCCGCCGACGCCACCACCCGCTACACCTACACCGCCGCCGGCCAGATCGACTCGATCAAGGACAGCGCGGGCAACGCCTGGTCGTACACGTACAACTCGCTCGGCCAGAAGAAGTCCCAGACCGACCCGAACTCCGGTACCACCACGTTCGACAAGTACGACCTGGCCGGCAACCTCCTCCAGACCACCGACCCGCGCGGCCAGGCGCTCTCCTTCACCTACGACTGGGACAACCGGCCCACCGCCGAGTACTCCGGCGCCTGGGCCGCCGCCCCGGACTCGACCAAGCTGCTCGCGTCCCGGGTCTACGACACCCTGGAGAAGGGCTACCAGACCTCCGCTACCCGCTACGTCGGCGGCGCGGCGGGCAAGGCGTACACGCAGGCGGTCACCGGCTACAACACCGCCTACGAGCCGCTCGGTTCCACCCTGACGATCCCGGCGGCCGAGGGCTTCGCGGCGGCGGGACAGTCCAGCGCGCCCGCCTCCGGGACCGTGACCTACACCTCCACGTCCCGCTACACCCCGAACGTCGGCCTGCTGTCCACCCAGCACTACCAGGCGGACGGCGGCCTGCCCGCCGAGGACATCGACTACGGCTACACCCAGCAGGGCAACCTCGACGGCATCGGCGGCTTCATCAGCTCCGCCAACACGCCCGCCTACCTGGACGCCACCGTCCACGACGCGTTCGGCCGCGTCCTGCAGACCAACTACGGGCCCACCGGCAAGGAGCTGGCGACCTTCGCCCAGTACGACGCCACCACCGGGCGCGTCACCCAGGCCAGCAGCATGCTCCAGACGTCGACCACGGCCCTGGACGTCGTCAACCTGCGCTACAACCAGGCCGGCGAACTCACCGCGATCGACGACCTGCAGAACAACACCACGCACGACACCCAGTGCTTCACCTACGACTCCTTCCAGCGGCTGACCGCCGCCTGGACGGACACCGCGGGCATCACCGACCCGGGCGCCGCCACGGTCGGCGCGGTCGGCGGCTGCACGACGGCCAGGGTGCAGACCACCACCACATCCCCGGTCAAGACGACGACCGTGGGCGGGCCCGCCCCCTACTGGCAGACCTACACCTACGACCAACTCGGCGACCGCACCGGCACCGTCGGCCACGACACCACCGGCAACGCCCTCAACAACACCACCCAGACCATCGCCTACACCGGCACCGACGGCACGACGACCGCCACGCTCCCCGACCAGGCGGGCACGGCCACCCTCAGCAACCCCGGCACCGGCACCGCGAGCATCGCGTCCACGTACACCGACCCCTCGTACGGCAACGTCAACGCCGGCGACACCATCAGCCGGAAGATCACCACCACCGGCCCGCTCTCCACCGGCTTCACGATCTCCGGCGGCGGCAAGAAGTGCGTCGAGGACGCGGGCGGCTCCACGACCGCCGGCGCCAAGGTGCAGATCAACGCGTGCAGCGGGGCCACCAGCCAGAAGTGGACGGTCGGCACCGACGGCACGGTGAAGGTCCTCGGCCTGTGCCTGGACACCACCGGCAACGCGACCACCTCGGGCACCCTCGTGGTGATCGACACCTGCAAGACCGACGCCACCCAGAAGTGGAAGGTCACCGCCACCGGCACCCTGGTCAACAACGCCAACAGCGCGGTCTGCCTGACCGACCCCGGCGCCTCCGCCACCAACGCCACCCAGCTGACCGTCGCCACCTGCGGCGGCAGCGGCCAGACCTGGACCGGCGCCGCCACCGGCGCGATCCCGGCCGGCCAGAGCCAGACCTTCACCTACGACGCCGAGGGCCGCACCGCGACGGTCGCCACGACCTCCGGCACCCACACCAACACCAGCAAGTACCTGTACGACGCCCAGGGCGACCTGCTCGAACAGACCGCCGCCGTCGACGGCACCGACAAGACCCGCGTCCTCTACCTCTTCGGCGGCGCCGAGCAGATCACCCTGAACGTCTCCGCCAAGACCTGGACCGGACTGCGCGACATCACCGGCCCGGACGGCACCACCGTCACCCGCTCCAGCAGCGGCTCGGTGACCTACCAGATCGCCAACGGCCAAGCCACCGCCGTCACCGCCATCGACGCCTCCAGCCTGGCCGTCACCCGCCGCTCCTACGACCCCTGGGGCAACCCGCGCGGCACCAAGCCGAGTTCATGGGTGGCACCGGACGAGAACGCAGGGTTCCTGGGCCAGCCCACCGACACGACCACCGGCCTCAACCTCCTGGGCGCCCGCGACTACGACCCCGTCACCGGCCGCTTCCTCACCCCCGACCCGGTCTTCGAACCCGGTGACCCCAACCAGATGGGCGGCTACACCTACGCGGGCGACAACCCGGCCAGCTCGGCGGACCCGAGCGGGCTGATGCTGGTCGCCGACGGCGGCGGTGGCTGCGGATCCGCGTGCCAGGCCGCTTCCAGCAAGCCCGACACCAGCACCTCCAGCGGCAAGAAGAAGGAGCACCACGGCGGCTGCCACGGCTTCTTCGGCTGCGCCGGGCACTACTTCAAAAAGGCCCTGCCGGTCGTCGCGACCGTGGTCACAGTCGTGGTCGTGGTGGTGGCCGTCGTGGTCGTCGCCTCCGCCTGTGCCGGAACCGTCATCGCGGCCCCCGCCTGTGTGCTCGGCGCGGCCGAGGGCGCCGGAATGGTCGCCGGGATGTTCGGCGGCGACTGCGCGGCCATGGGCTGCGCCGGGGGAGGCGGATTCGCCGCGGAGGAGGGGGAGTCGCCTCCGGCGGGCGGTGGTTCCGACGCGGCGCCCAAGGCAGCGGCGGAACCCGCCCCGCACGACGCCTCCGGCGGTTCGGGCGGCTCCGGTGACGCTGCGGCCGACGCGGGCGCGGGCAAGGAGTCCGCGAAGGACGCGGCCGGTGAGAACGCCGCGAACCCGAAGAAGTCCGACGTCCAGCAGGAGGCGGCGGCCTCACGGAAGGCGGGAGCGTCCTCGGACGACCCCGGCACCGGTGACTCGGGCACCGAGGAGGGCGGCCAGTGCAGCTTCGCGCCGGACACGCCCGTCCTCATGGCCGACGGCAGGGCCAAGGCGATCGGCAGGATCAAAACCGGCGACAAGGTCGAGTCGGCCAACCCCGGGAACGGCAAACACTCCGGCACCCGCGAGGTCGTGGCGACGCTGGTCCACCGCGACAAGGACCTGACCGACGTCACGGTGAACCTCGGCCACGGCCGTACGGCGACCCTGCACACCACGTCCAAGCACCCCTTCCGGGACGCGACCACGCACACCTGGGTCCCCGCGGGGAAGCTGACGGCGGGCCACGCGCTCACCACGGAGGACGGCCACCGGGTCCTGATCACCGGGGTGCGGGCGACGCCGGGCGCGGCCTACCGGTACAACCTGACCGTCCGCGAGCTGCACACGTACTACGTGGTGGCGGGCGGGGTGCCGGTGCTGGTGCACAACACGTGCGGCAAGCCGCACCACGCGTCCGACTGCGCGTGCAGAACGCCGGGCGAGGGACCCACCGGCGTCTCGCCCGTGGCCGGTGACAAGGTGGTGCTGGGCGTCGCGAGTGTCGGGCAGCCGCTGGCCCGGCGGGAAGGCGGTATGACGTTCAACCACGAGGTGTATTCGGTCAAGCGAGGGGAGGCCGAGGACGCTTATCCCCAATGGGCGAACGAGGTCAACGCGTCTCTGTCGAACCCGGATATTCACATTCTTGTGGATCTCGGCGATCTGGCCGACGATGAATCCGACCCCATAGCGGTGTTCCAGAAAGCGGTGGACAACGGGCGGGCCGGGAAGCATCCGGAAAAGGCGCGCGGCACCGAATGGGAGATGTGGCGGATCTTCTACCACGTGTGGATAGACGAGGCCCGTCCCTGGTCCGGTATCCAGTGGTTCATGCGCGGCAGGGACATCACGAGTCAGATGAAGGACTACACCCCATGACGGAATTCCCCGCCGCCGCGTTCGGCGCCGAGCTGGTCGCGGCGCTGAACGCCGAACTCGGGGCGGACTCCCCGTATCTGTTCACGCCATCGAGGGAACGCCCCGCACGGGGGCCCGTCTCCGTCACCGACGGCCGGTCACGGGTGTCCGTGCTCACCGGTGACGACACCTACATCCTCACGTTCCTCCGGGGCGACCGGGGATGGGCGCACGGAGCGACCCTGGACAAGGGCCTGGTGGCCCGGGCGGCCCTCGCCTGGCTCGCCGGTACCGGGCTGGAGGAGATGGCGTCCCGCTGGCCGTTCGTGGAGTTCTCGGAGCTGCAACTGGCCTACGAGCGGGGAGACGCCCTTCAGACGCAGTGGCGGATCGTCCGCGCTCGCCCCTCGGAGCTGTACCGGGAGGTCGTCGAACTGGCCTCGGACGACCCGACGGTCAGCAGGTTCTACCCGCTGATCGACCGCAACTTCCTCGTCAGGCCGAACGCGTTCGACTCCAGGATCCTCGCGTCGGTGGCGTTCCAGTCGCCAGGGCACTTCCGGCTCTGGACCCCCGACGCCGCCGAGTCCCTCTGCGAGGGAGACCCCACCACAGTGATCGCCAGGCTCGCGGACCTGCTCGACAGCCAGGAGGGCTGACCCGTGCCGTATCTGATCCTGGGCCTCATCGGTGTGTACGCCGGTGTCCGGGCGCTTGGAGTCCGCCGACGGCAGCTGAGCGCGCCCGCCGGGCCGTCCTCGACGCTGATCCTCCGTCCCCCGTTCCTGGCCGTCCTCGCCGGGATCGCCATCGCGGGCGGGGTGTTCCTGCTGGCGGGCGGGATCCTCGTCCTGGTCCAGGGGTGAGCGTCAGCGCTTGAAGTGACCGCCGTCAGCCCGCTCTTGGCAGCGGTACGGGCTCGGCGTCGGCCCGTTCTTCCGCCGGGGCCTCGGCACGGAGCCGGAGGGCGACCACGCCGGCCTCCGGCACGGTGTCGTGCGGGACGGCATCGACGCGTCGGCGTCCGGCTGCCCGGCCGGACTGGAGAGCCGCGATTCCGTACCACGCGAGAAGCGGCGCGAGCGCGGCCGACAGGGTGCCGAGCATGTGTTGGTCCGGGGTCAGCACCGCCGCCGTGCCCGCGAACAGCGCGACGGCTGTCGCCGAGGCCCGTACCCAGCACCTTGCCGTGACGGCGACGACCGCCAGCGCCATCAGCACGTACCCGCCCGCCCGTACGCCGGGCAGCGCCAAGTAGTCACCGACGAGGGCCGCTTCGTCCGCCGGGAAGCCCTGGACCGAGGCGAAGACGGCCAGACCGGCCGCGTTCGACGTGAACAGCGCGAGGGCGCCGCGCAGATAGACCGGCTGGTTCCGGGACGCCAGCCAGAGCAGGGCCAGCGCCATCAGGGGCCAGACGGCGAAGGCCTCGACGCGGCCCAGGAGCTGGGTCGTGGCCTCACCGAACGTCGTCCAGCAGGCTGTCACGGCGGTCCCGAACGGACGGGCGGTCTCGGCGGCGGACCCCACCCAGCCGGTACCGAAGATCGGGTTGTCGTCCGCGGTCACGGCGAGGAGGCCGCCGTACACCAGGCCCGTCCCCGCCACCCCCGCCGCCCCGCGCCGCAGGCCCCTGCACGTGATCACTTTCGGCGGCGCGAGCCGTCCCCGGAGTTCCTCGCGGCGTGCGCGGCGGCGAGGGGCACACGCGGTGATGCAGCTCATCGTCCGACAGCCTCCTGATCGGCCGAGGACGCGTCACCTCGGCGGACGCGTCGACACCCTGCTCTTCGATCAGGTAACTGGACTGAAGTCTCCGCTTATTCCCGCCGGGAGACAGTAATTTGGGGGACATCAAGCAGGAGACGTCGGTCGGGCACGCGGGGTTCCGCAGGAGCGAGGAGCCGGGAGCGAGGAGCGGCCGTCACGGCCGGTTCGACCCCAGGCCCTTCGTCTCGGCGTGGCTGAGCAGGGCCCGTTCGGTCTGCAGCGGGGTCGGCGCGGCCGGCAGCGGGTCCGTGTGGTCCGCCCTGCACGCCGCCAGCAGGAACGCGACCAGGCGTCGCCACGCGTGCGGGGCGGCACACCGGGTCACCTTGACGACCCCGGCGTTGGCCAGGAGGAACAGGAGAACGTCCTCCGGAACGAAGTCGTCCCGAAGGGCTCCGGCCTCCTGGGCCTGACGTACGAGCTTGGTCAGGGCGTCGGACTGCCGGTCGCACAGGATCGCCGCGACCTCCGAGTTGGGCAGCCGGACGGTGAACAGGTCGCTCAGGCCGCGATCGGCCGCCATGGCCTCGCAGAGCCCCTCGACATACGTACTGAACCCGACCCAGGGGTCCGCGCAGCGCAGCGCCTCCTCGGTGATGGCCGCCACGCTCCGCAACTCGTCCTCGAAGGCGGCCTCGACCAGCTCCCCGCGCGTGGGGAACCGCCGGTACAGCGTCCCCGCGCCCACCCCGGCGCGCTCGGCGACCTCGTCCAACGGCGCGTCGAGCCCCTGCTCCTCGAAGATCCGGCGAGCGGCTGCCACGATCCGCTGCCTGTTCCGCAGCGCGTCCGCCCGCAGCCCCCGCTCGCCCGCCTTCACGCTCTCCGCCGCCATACCCCCAGCCTAGCAATCGGACAGCAGTCTCCGGTTACGGTGTGCCACAGCGGTCGGGGGCGGCCGGTGGGCCCGTGCCTGCCCACCCGCTCACGCGCCCATATGCCCATACGTCCACCCGCTCACCCGGTCGCGAGGGAGATCTCCGTCGACTTGATCAGGGCGACGACCGGGGAACCGGCGGCCAGGCCCAGCTCGTTCACGGCGTCCGTGGTGATCGCGGCTGTGAGTTCACCGCCCGTGACGGTGACCTTGACGGAGGCCATGGCGGCGCCCGTGGTGATACCGGCGACCGTGCCGGGGAGCTGGTTGCGGATGGAGACGCCCTTGACGGCGGCGGTGGCCAGCGAGACCTCCGTGGACTTGACCAGGGCACGCACGGCGGTGCCCTCGGCGAGGCCGAGTTCCGTGACGGACTCCCGGGTGATCGCGGCGGTGATGTCCTGGCCGCCGTCGAGACGGACCTTGACGGTGGCCATGACCTCTCCGGTGGTGACGGCGGTGACGGTACCGGGGATCTGGTTGCGGATGCTCAGGCTCATGGCGGAACGCCTCACAGGGGAAGGGGTGTGGAATGTCGGCCTTGGGTGATTTTGTGAGCCTCACGCTAGCCGGGACGGCGACCGGACCGGCCACCGCGGGGCCCGGCGCGTCCGGCGGGTCCCTCGTCGACTACCCGTCCTGGACACGACCCCCGATGCTGTACGACGGGTCACGAAGACCCTGGCCTTCATGACCCGCCCGGAAGGTGGCACATGCTGCTGCGTCAGCTGGAGTACCTCGTCGCGCTCGCCCGCGAGCGGCACTTCGCCCGCGCCGCTGCCGCCTGCTTCGTGTCCCAGCCGTCCCTGTCCGCCGCGATCCGTCGGCTCGAACACGAACTGGACGTGCCGATCGTCCGGCGGGGGAGACGGTACGAGGGACTGACCCCGGAAGGCGAAGTCGTGCTGGCCTGGGCGCATCGCATCCTCGCCGAACGGGACGCCCTGCGGCAGGAGTTGTCCGCGATGCGCGGCGGCCTCACCGGGACCCTCCGGCTCGGCGTCGTCCCCACGGCGCTGCCCGCCGCCTCCCTTCTCACCAACCCGTTCTGCGACCGGTACCCCCAGGCCCGGGTGAGCCTGGAGTCGCTGTCGTCCGCCGAGATCACCCACGGGCTCGCCGAGTTCGAGCTGGACGCGGCGATGACGTACCTCGACGACGACAGCCTCCGCCACGTACGCCGGTTCCCGCTCTACGAGGAGCGGTACGTGCTGCTCACCCCGCTCGACGGCCCGCTCGGCACGCGGCCGACGGCCCGGTGGGCGCAGGCCGCCGCCCTGCCGCTGTGTCTGCTCAACTCCCGTATGCGCAACCGGCGCATCATCGACGAGTGCTTCGCCGCCGACGGGGCCACGGCCGCGCCCGCCATCGAGTCGGACAGTGTCGCCGGGCTGTACGCGCAGCTGCCGGGCGGACGCTGGTCGAGCGTGATCTCGCACGCCTGGCTGCACATGTTCGGCGTACCGGACGGCATGCGGGTGGTCCCGCTGGAAGGGCCCGCGCACGGTCCACGGGTGGGACTCGTTCTCGCACGGGACGAGCCGCAGTCCGTGCTCGCCGAGGCGCTGTTGAAGGTGGCGAGGGAGGCGGGCGTGCGGGACGCGCTGGACGAACTCCTCAACAGCTACCTCGGCGACGGGAGTTGACGAGCCGTGGGGAGTTGATAGACGGCGGCTATCCCGACATAGCGACGTTCGCTTTGACCTGCGGAATCGACCCAGGGATGGTGAAGAGCACGTTCCCGCAACGGAGTTGAGGAGCCGCGACATGGCCAAGGTGCTCTGCGTCCTGTACGACGACCCGACCGACGGATATCCGACCTCGTACGCCCGTGACGACCTCCCGCGCATCGACCACTACCCCGGCGGCCAGACGGCCCCCACTCCCGAGGCCGTCGACTTCACTCCGGGGCAGCTGCTCGGCAGTGTCTCCGGCGAACTCGGGCTGCGCCGCTTCCTGGAGGAGCGCGGCCACACCCTGGTCGTCACCTCGGACAAGGACGGGGACGGTTCCGTCTTCGACCGGGAGCTGCCGGACGCCGACGTCGTCATCTCGCAGCCGTTCTGGCCCGCCTATCTGACCCCCGAGCGGATCGCCGCCGCCAGGAACCTCAAACTGGCCGTCACCGCCGGCATCGGCTCCGACCACGTCGACCTGGACGCGGCCATCGCGCATGGAGTGACGGTTGCGGAGGTGACGTACTGCAACAGCATCAGCGTCGCCGAACACGTGGTGATGATGACCCTGTCCCTCGTCCGCAACTACCTGCCCTCCCACCGGGTGGTGCTCGACGGCGGCTGGAACATCGCGGACTGCGTGGCCCGTTCGTACGACATCGAGGGCATGCACGTCGGTACGGTCGCCGCCGGTCGCATTGGCCTGGCGGTACTTCGCCGCCTCGCGCCCTTCGACGTGAAGCTGCACTACACCGACCGCCACCGGCTGCCCGAGGACATCGAGCGCGAGCTGGGGCTGGTCTGGCACGAGAGCGCCGTCGACATGGCCCCGCACTGCGACGTGATCACGATCAACGCGCCCCTGCACCCGGAGACGGAGGGCCTCTTCGGCGACAAGCTGCTGGCCACGATGAAGCGCGGGGCGTATCTCATCAACACGGCCCGGGCGAGGATCGTGGACCGCGACGCCGTCGAACGTGCCCTGCGCAGTGGGCAGTTGGCGGGTTACGCGGGCGACGTCTGGTATCCGCAGCCCGCGCCCGCCGACCATCCCTGGCGCACCATGCCGCACCACGGCATGACCCCGCACATCTCCGGCTCCTCACTCTCCGCGCAGGCCCGTTACGCGGCGGGCACGCGCGAGATCCTGGAGTCGTGGTTCGGCGGGCGGCCGATCCGCGACGAGTACCTGATCGTCGACGGCGGCGCGCTCGCCGGCACCGGGGCGCACTCGTACTCCGTCTCCGCGAAGGCGTGAACCCGGAGGCCGCCGCTCGCACTTGGGCGACGCGCGCGGTGGCCTCCTCCGGATCCCCCGTGCCCGCAAGGTGCACAAGTCCGGTGCAACACCCCTGGGTCTACTGCACACTTGTCCCGCACACCACACGGCGGGGGAAGGTGCGTGTCATGCGAGTACAACTGCGCCTGGTCGACGAGAGCGGCCATGACGCACCCGGCGCCGACCTCGCCGCGCTCCGTCGGCAACTGACGGCACGACCCGAACTCCGCGGTCATGTCGACACCGTACGCAGCGGCCCCGATTCCGAAGAGGGCGAGATGGGTGGCGGCCTGGAACTGCTGCTCGTCGGGCTGGGCGGCGGAGGTGCCGTCACGGCGCTCATCACGACGCTGCCCGCGCTGCTCGGGGCCCGGCGGTCGCCGACCTCCGTCGAGATCACGCTGCCCGACGGCCGCAGCGCGAAGGTCACCGCGGACTCGGCCGAGGACGCGAGGGCACTGCTGGAGGAGGCACTCCGGGACCACCTGAACCCGCCGCGACCGTGACGGCCAGGCTGCCGGACCCCCGGGGGTCACGGGCGGTCCTCATCGGGACCTCGTCCTACGACAGCCCGGACCTCAAGCCCCTGCTGGCCGTACGCAACAACCTCGAAGTCCTGCACGAACTGCTCACCGCGGACAGCGGATCGTTCCTGCCGGCCCGATGCACGGTCGTGCAGGACTCGGCAGACCCGCGCGCGGTGTGCCGCGAGATCCGGGAAGCGGCGGCCGACGCCTCGGACACCCTGCTCGTCTACTTCTCGGGCCACGGCATCCTCAACCACGACTACAGCGAACTGCATCTGGCGCTGAGCGGGACCGACCAGAACGACCTGCGCTGGACGACGGTCCCGTTCCAGGCGATCCGGGAGATCTTCGAGACCTCGTCCTGCCCGAACAAGATCCTCGTCCTCGACTGCTGTCAGAGCGGCTGGGTCCTCGACGCGATGATGAGCGACACGAGCCGCGGGGACGCCCCGCTCGACATCAGGGGCACCTACCTCCTCACCTCCTCCTCCGGCGACCTCAAGTCGTACGCACCGCTCTCGGACCGCTACACCGCCTTCACCGGCGAACTGATCCAGCTGCTGCGTGACGGAGTGCCCGGCGGTCCCGAACTGCTGCCGCTCAGCGCCCTGTTCGAGCCGCTGGCCGCAGCGCTGGAGCGGCGCGCCATGCCGCGCCCGCAACAACAGGGCTCCGACGGGCACTCGGCGTTGGCGCTGGTGCGGAACCAAGCGGCGCACCGGGCTGGCGAGGAGGAGGCCGGCATCGAAGCGCGGCCGGCGGTCGCGGGGCGCGAGGGACGGATCCCCGAGACCCGGCTGCGGCACGATGCCTGGCACCGGCGCCGCATTGAGTTCTCGATCGGTGCTCCGGCCGTTGCGGGCCTGTTGTGGGTGACTTTCCGATTCGGTCCGAAGGGCGAGGAGCCGGTGGAGGCGAACTCGGTCCCCGCCATGGTCATGATCGGGGTGGTGGCCGGGTTCTTTCTGCTGATGGGCTTGTCGTCCCTGATTTTTCCCACCAACTACTCCTTGACGATCGGCCCGGACGGCATCGAGGTCCGCTACAGCAAGGACCAGCACTTCTACTACCCGTGGCATCGCGTCAGCCGGGTGTGGGTGGTGGCCCGCCCGAGGGGGCGACTGCGAGGTACCCGGTACGGACTGATGCTGCGGCCCAAACCGGGCGTTCTGATCAAAACGGGAAGGCGCGGCTCTCCGGGCCCCCGTCGGGACAGCAGGACCGGCGCCCTGTGCTTCGCGGACGTTGGGCACCTGAACGTACCGCCCGGGGTGGTGGAGAAGGCCCTTTCGCGGACCGCTGGTTCGGCCTGGACCCCCAGCGGCGGATCACTCGGCCGGTCGGTGCCGGGGGAGGGTGTGACAGAGGTCTTCTCCACCGACCGACGCTTCCTCGCCCTCGTCGCGGCGTTCTCGGCCGTACTGGCGTACTTCTTCTTCCCTGAGGACGCGCTCACCGAGCCCACCCACATGTGGCTCAAGACCCTGTCGTTCCTCCTCTGCGCCATCGCCTGCGGAGTGCTCTGGTTCGCCGTCTCCCGGATGGTCCACCCGGTCCGGCTGGAGATCAGCGCGGCCGGAGTTGCGCTCACCAGAGGTGGCACCGAGATCGTCTACGCCTGGACCGAGATCGAACGCATCGGTGTCGTCCACTGGGTGGGGCGGTCGGACCGACTGGGGCTGCTGGCGATCCGCCCCCTCGCCCGGGCGGCCCCCGGCCCGGTCGACCGGACCGTCTTCTACCTGCCCCGACTCGCCGTCGATTGCCTCACGCTGTGCACACTCCCGGAAGTGACCCGCAGGCCGCACAGACTGTATGCGGCGCTCGAACGGTTCGCCGGCGAGGGGCAGTTCGTGCCACCCGGACACGACGGGTTGCGGCCCGTCCGGGCCAGGGGCGCGACAACGCTCGCCGTGCCGACCGAGGGGACGACCTTCAAAGGGGTCAGGTCGACGGGTGTCGCAGTGCTGATCGGAGCCGCGTCCTTCGCTCCGACGTTCGCCCTCGGTCTCTGGCCCAAGGACCAGCACATGCCGGTCCTGCTCGACATGCTCGACGCGCTCGTTCTCGTGTACCTGCCGATCTTCGCCCTGCCCGTCTATTACCTCGCCGGACGGCACCGCGTCACCCTTCACGTGGGCGCCGCCGGGGTGACGCTGGCCGTCGGCGGTTTTCGTCCGCACGCTCTGCGTGTGCCGTGGGGCGACATCGAGAGCATCGGGATCATCGCGAAGCGGCATCCCTCGGTCCGGCACTCCGTCGTGCTGTGGCTCAGGCCGGGCGCACAGCCACGGCGGTCGATGTGGTGGTTCTACAAGCAGGGGTACGGAGGTCTGCGGCTGCTCTCCCTCGAAGGGAGCCGCCTCGACACGACACCCGAGCGGCTGGACAGGGCCCTCGCCCACCATGCCGGCCGACGCCACTCGCGCCTTGAACGCCTGCCCTATCCCGACCTCGGGGGCCGGGGGTAGCGGTCTCTTGGGCCTGGCTTGAAGACGCCGTTGGCCGGTCTTGGCCCATTCCTCATCTCGCGTACCGACGACCTTCACACTCAGGCCACCAGACCCTTCCGTGCCGTTCGGTACCCCTGGGAAACTCCAGGCGCCCCCATTCCGTCACGTACCGCCCAACGCCGTCATCAGGACGAGAGGCCCTTCACTCATGCCCGAAGTCAACCGGCGCCGCTTCCTCCAACTCGCGGGCGCGACCACGGCGTTCACCGCGCTCTCCAGCAGCATCGAGCGTGCCGCCGCCCTTCCCGCGCACCACCGCACCGGCACGATCGAGGACGTCGAGCACATCGTCGTCCTGATGCAGGAGAACCGGTCCTTCGACCACTACTTCGGCGCGCTGCGCGGAGTACGGGGCTTCGGCGACCCGCATCCGGTCACCCTGGACAACGGCAAGTCGGTCTGGCACCAGTCGGACGGCACCAAGGACCTGCTGCCCTTCCACCCGGAGGCCGACGACCTCGGCATGCAGTTCCTGGAGGGCCTCCCGCACTCCTGGCCCGACGGGCACGCCGCCTACAACGGCGGCAAGTACGACAAGTGGGTGCCCGCGAAGGGCGCCACGACCATGGCGTACCTGACCCGCGAGGACATCCCCTTCCACTACGCCCTCGCGGACAAGTTCACCGTCTGCGACGCGTACCACTGCTCGTTCATCGGCTCCACCGACCCCAACCGCTACTACATGTGGACGGGTCACACGGGCAACGACGGCAAGGGCGGTGGCCCGGTCCTCGGCAACGACGAGGTCGGCTACGACTGGACGACCTACCCCGAGCGGCTGGAGGGGGCCGGGATCTCCTGGAAGATCTACCAGGACATCGGCGACGGCCTGGACGCGGCCGGCTCCTGGGGCTGGATCCAGGACGCCTACCGCGGCAACTACGGCGACAACTCCCTGCTCTACTTCAACAGTTACCGGGGCGCCAAGCCGGGCGACCCCCTGTACGACAAGGCCCGCACCGGCACCGACGTGAAGAACGGCGACGGCTACTTCGACCGGCTGAAGGCCGACGTCAAGGCGGGCACGCTTCCGCAGATCTCCTGGATCGCCGCCCCCGAGGCCTTCTCCGAGCACTCCAACTGGCCCTCGAACTACGGCGCCTGGTACATCTCGCAGGTACTGGACGCGCTCACCGCCAACCCCGAGGTCTGGGCGAAGACCGCGCTGTTCATCACGTACGACGAGAACGACGGCTTCTTCGACCACCTCGTACCGCCGCTGCCGCCGAAGTCCGCCGCGCAGGGCAAGTCCACGGTGGACGTGTCGCTGGACCTCTACAAGGGCGACGCGAGCCGGGTGGCCGGCCCCTACGGTCTCGGCCCGCGCGTGCCCATGCTGGTCGTCTCGCCCTGGAGCAAGGGCGGTTACGTCTGCTCCGAGACCCTGGACCACACGTCGGTCATCCGGTTCATGGAGGAGCGCTTCGGGGTGCGCGAGCCCAACATCTCGCCCTGGCGCCGGGCCATCTGCGGCGACCTCACCGCCGCCTTCGACTTCTCCCGCAAGGACGCGCATCCGGTCCCGCTGCCGGAGACCGACGGCTACGAGCCGCAGGACCGCGACCGTCACCCCGACTACAAACCCACTCCGCCGGCCGACCCGCGCATGCCCCGGCAGGAGCGCGGCACACGCCCGGCCCGCCCGCTCAAGTACGCCCCGCACGTGGACGGTTCGGCCGACCCGGTGGCCGGAAAGTACACGCTCGCCTTCGCCTCCGGCAGCCACGCCGGCGCCGCCTTCGTCGTGACGTCCGGCAACCGCACCGACGGCCCCTGGCACTACACGACCGAGGCCGGCAAGATCGTCTCGGACACCTGGAACTCGGCCTGCTCCAAGGACGTGTACGACCTGACGGTGCACGGCCCGAACGGCTTCCTGCGGGTCTTCAAGGGCCGGGGCAAGGGCGCCGCAGGACCCGAGGTGACCGCACGGCACACCAGGGACGACGTCGAGCTGACGCTCACCAACAAGGGCTCCGGAACAGTGGAGTTGACGGTGAGCAACGGGTACGGGGGACAGGCCCGCAGGATCAGGGTGCGGGCCGGGGCGACCGTACGGCACCGGGTGGACCTGGGCGCCAGCAGGCGGTGGTACGACCTGACGGTCACCTCCGGGGCGGACGCGTCGTTCCTGCGCCGGTTCGCCGGGCACGTGGAGAACGGCCGGGTGGGCGTGAGCGATCCGGCGATAGCCGCCTGCTGACGCGAGCTGTTCGGAGGGCGGCGAGTGGGCCGGGGTGCCTTGACCGGTACATGGTTGTGATCCAGCCACGTCCGGGTAGTGTGCCCCGGTGACCACGCAATCGAACATACCCGCAGGTTGGTACCCGGATCCGCACGGAGCACCCCAGACGCTCCGCTACTGGGACGGTTCCCAGTGGACCGAGCACACCAGTGCCGACCAGCAGCAGGCGCAGCAGCCGCAGACGGTGCCGGCCCAGCAGTCCCAGCAGGGATTCGGGCAGCCCCAGGGTCAGCCTCAGAAGGGGTTCGGGTCGGCGCAGCCGGTCGCCGGTGCCGACCCGCGTGTTCAGCGGCAGGTGCAGCAGCAGGCCGGGGTCGCGGCGGGCGGGGCCGGTGGCGGCACGCTGTTCAGCGAGCCGGTGCTGGTGGTGAACCAGAAGGCCAAGCTGATCGAGCTGACCAACGAGTACAAGGTCATGGACCAGCAGGGCAAGGAGCTGGGCGCGGTCGTCCAGGTTGGACAGAGCGCCCTGAAGAAGATCCTGCGCTTCGTCTCCAGCCTCGACCAGTTCATGACGCACAAGCTGGAGATCCGGGACGCCTACGGGCAGCCGGTGCTGCTGCTGACGCGGCCCCGGAAGTTCCTGAAGTCACGGGTGATCGTGCGGCGTCCGGACGGTTCGCCGGTCGGTGAGATCGTCCAGCAGAACATGTTCGGGAAGATCAACTTCGCGATCAAGGCGGGCGGTCAGCAGGTCGGCGCGGTCAAGGCCGAGAACTGGCGGGCCTGGAACTTCGCGATCGTCGACCACGCGGAGAACGAGGTCGCCCGTATCACCAAGACCTGGGAAGGTCTGGCGAAGACGATGTTCACCACCTCGGACAACTACGTCCTGCAGATCCACTACCAGCTGCCCGAGCCCCTGCTGAGCCTCGTGGTGGCGACGGCGCTGACCGTCGACACGGCGCTGAAGCAGGATTCACGGGGTCTGGGCTGACGGGGGCCGTTCACGGCCGGCGGGGCTGTTCGGTCGGTTCACAGGGGCCGGCTGAAGCCTCTGTTCACGGGTGTGGCCATGGGGCAGGTCGGTTCACGGATACCGAACGGTTCACAGTGACGCGAGGTGTCTCGGCTCCGAGCGTGTTCACGGAGGCCGGTCAGTTCACAGGAACCGGTCGGTTCACAGAGGCGTGAGGTGTCACCGGCTCCGAGGCGTGTTTACAGAGACCGGCCGGTTCACGAAGACCGGCCGGTTCACAGGGACGTGAGGTGTCCCGGCTCCGACGGTTGCCGGGGCATCAACGACGGCTCGTACGGCGCCGGATGGGCCTCCAGCGCGAGAACCGACGCCACCGGATGCTCCTCGTCGTCCAGGACCGGGACCGGGACCTGAATCGGAGTCGCGGTCGGAACCGAGGCGGGTACCGCGGCCGGGTCCGGCGTCGAGCGCGACAGCGTCACCACGCCCCACCCCGCGAGCCCCGCGCCCGCCAGCGCCAGCAGCAGGCCCGCGGCTCCGCCCTGGAGCCGCTCGCCGAGCAGCGTCAGGCCGATCACCGCCGCGGCGACCGGGTTGGCCAGGGTCACCAGGGCCAGTGGGCCGCCGAGGCCGCCCCGGTAGGCGGTCTGGGACAGGATCAAGCCGCCCGCCGCGAACGCCGAGACCAGCAGCGCCACCCCGATCACCTGCCAGCCGGGCAGCGCGCCCGAGCCGGCCGTCGCCGCCACCGTGACCGTCTGGGTGAGCGCCGAGGCCACCCCGGACGCGATGCCGGACGCGCTCGCGTGCCGCAGCCCGGGCTTGGCGCCGCGGCGGGCCAGCACCCCGATCAGGACCATCGTCGTACCCGCGACCGCGAGGGCCTCCGGAAGGCTCAGCACGTCGTCGGGCGCCGGACCGGACGCCGTGACCAGGATCGCCGCCAGTCCGAGCAGCGTCAGGGCGGTGCCGCGCCACTCGACCGCGCTGACCCGCCGCCCGGCGACCCGCGCACCCAGCGGCACCGCGGCGACCAGGGTGAGCGCGCCCAACGGCTGCACCACCGTGAGCGGACCGTACTTGAGGGCGACCACGTGCAGCAGCGCGCCCGCCGCGTTGAGCAGCACCGAGCCCCACCAGGCGCCGGTCGCCAGCAGCCGTCGTATCCCCGCGTCGGCGTTGCGGGAGGCGAGGCGTTCCTGGGCGACGGCCGCGGCGGCGTAGGCGACGGCGGAGAGCAGGGAGAGGGCGATGGCGACGAGGGTGGCGGTGCTCATCGTGCGGCCCCCAGTCCCGCTCCCACGAGGGCGGGCTCGTCGGCCGGGGTGAGCCTGCTGCCCTGCCCCTGCCCGGCTGTCGACTCGGTGCGGTGCGGCAGGTGGACGACCGCGAGGGCGATGCCCAGCAGGGCCGACGCCACGATCGCGTCGAGCCAGTAGTGGTTGGCCGTACCGACGATGACCACCAGCGTCACCAGCGGATGCAGCAGCCACAGCCAGCGCCAGCGGGAGCGGGCCGCGACGATCAGGCCGATCGCCACCATCAGGGCCCAGCCGAAGTGCAGCGACGGCATGGCCGCGAACTGGTTGGACAGGGTGTCGGCCTCGGGCGAGGCGCCGTAGACCGTCGGCCCGTACACCTGGCCGGTGTCGATGAGGCCGGCCGCGCCCAGCAGCCGCGGCGGGGCCAGCGGGAAGGTGAGGTGGATCACCAGGGCGGCCCCGGTGACCACGGCGAGGACCCGGCGGGCCCAGACGTAGTGCGTGGGGCGCCGGAGGTAGAGCCAGACCAGGAAGGCGGCGGTGGCCGGAAAGTGCACGGTCGCGTAGTAGGTGTTCGCGAGATGGATCGCGGTGTCGCTGTGCAGCAGCGCCGACTGCACGGCGCCCTCGCCGGGGAGGTGGAGGGCGCGCTCCCAGTCCCAGACGCGGGTCGCGTTCTGGAAGGCCTCGGCGGTGTGCCCCGTCGCCAGTTGCCTGCCGAGTTTGTAGACGAGGAACAGACCTGCGACCAGCAGGAGTTCACGGACGAGCGGCGGCCGTCGTATACCGGCGGGTTCCGCCTTGGCAGGCGCGGTGCGGGCTTCCATCCCCCGACCCCTTCGGTAGTGCGTTTATGGGCGTGAACTCGTCTGTACGGGCGCTCAGCTCATCGATACGTTGGTGTACCGATACGAGAGTGTACCGAAACGAATCCGTTCCGGTACACTGGCGTATCGATGGACTTACGCCACACTGAAATCGGGAATAAGCCACAGGGCGCCCCGATACGAACGACAGAAACGTCAGAAACGACAGGGACAAGGAGTGCAGTCATGACGTCGCAGGCCGCGGAGGGACCGGAACCGGTCGTCGCCTCCCGCCGCTCCAAGATCACGCCGGAGCGTGAGCAGGAGTACTTCGACGCCGTGCTGCACCAGATCCGCGCGTGCGGGTACGAGGCGCTGACCATGGAGGGCGTCGCCGCCAGCGCGCGCTGCAGCAAGTCGACGCTCTACCGGCAGTGGAAGACGAAGCCGCAGTTCGTGGCCGCCGCGCTGCGCGCCAACCGGCGTGCCCGCTTCGCCGGCGTCGACACGGGGTCCCTCGCCGGGGACCTGCGCGAGGCGGCGCGGGCGACGGGCGAGTGGTCGGGGCACGACACCCAGCTGATGCAGGCGCTCGGCCATGCCGCCATGCAGGACCCGGAGCTGCAGGAGGCGCTGCGCGAGGCGCTCGTCGAACCGGAGCTGGACGCGTTCCGCGAGATGATCCGGCGCGCGGTCGAGCGGGGCGAGATCGCCGCCGACCATCCGGCGCTGGAGTACGTACCGGCGCAGATGCTGGGCGTGCTGCGGGTCCGCCCCGTCCTGGAGGGGCAGTACGCCGACCCGGAGTACCTGGTCAGATTCGTGGACGCCGCGGTGCTGCCCGCACTCGGCGTCACCTGAGACGCAGGCCGCCGCCCGTGGCATGACCGGACGGTGACCTGTTCGCGCCGACCCGTGGGGACGGGGGCGGCGCGCACCCCCCGGCCGGGTGGGGTTCCTCTTGAGCGGAGAGGCGCCCCACCCGGCCGATCCATTCGGTCACACGTTCTGCCCGCTGCCGTCCCCCGACGAGACCTTGATGCCGGCGGTGATCTCGTCGATCACCGACTCCTTCTGGTCGGCGTCGACACCGAACCGGACGACGACGATCTGCTGAGGGTTGGAAGGCGCGGGGAAGGCGAGTGACTCGACGAACCCGTCGGCACCCTTGCTCGTGATCGCCTTCCAGCGGACCAGATAGCCCTTCTGTCCGGCCACGGTCACCGCCTTGGAGGCCAGCACCTCGTGCGAGGTGATCTTCCCGTAGGTCGTACCGCCGTACGACTCCTCGGCGTTGGCCTCGATGTCCGCCTTGGCGACCGCCTCGGCCGTGCTGCCCGAGGTGCCCAGCGCCAGCGCGGGCGCCGAGTACGCCCCGCCCTTCGTGCAGGTCTTCGTGGTGTCGCCCGGGCACTTGTACGAACTGTCCGAGGTCACCTGCCCGCCCACGCCGATCGACTGGCCGTACCAGCCGTCGGGGATCGGGAGGCTGATCCCGTTGACCGAGTCGGGCACGGACCCGCTGTCGATCTTCGGACTCTCCGAGGGCTCGGACTGCTGCGGATCGGGAGTCTGCCCGCCCGAGCCGCCCCCGGTGCCACCACCGGGCCCGCCCTGACCGCCACCGCTCTGCCCACCGGGCCCGCCCTGCCCACCGGTACCGCCCGGCACCTGCGAGCTGACGTTGCTGTCACCGCCACCGCCGTCCTTGGTCAGCGCGTACACACCGCCGCCTATGCCGGCGAGGACGGCTATCGCCACCGCCACGGCTATGCCGGTGCGCAGCCCGCGCCGGGTGCCGGTGTCTGCCGGCGAATAGTCCGGGTACACCGGATACGCCCCGCCGGTGGCCAGCACCGGTGGACCCCAGGCGGCGGCCGAGCCCTCGGGACGGGTCTGTTCCGTCCATGCCTTACCGTCCCACCAGCGCTCGGTGGCGGGGCCGTCACTTGTCTGCCCGGGGTCGGGGTACCAGCCGGGAGGAGTCTCCTGCGTCATGCCCCCACCGTATGAGGCCCGGGTGAAAGGCGGATGAGAGGAGCCACCTTTCCTCACGGAAAGACGCAGAAAGGCGGCCCGACATACCGAGAAAGCGGGATACGGGAGGTCAGGCGCCCTCGACCAGCGGTCGCACCGGCGCCTCCTGGGCCGCTGTTCCCGGCCGGGGGTGAGTGGGCCGAGGGCGTTTGGGTGCCGGTGAGGTCGTGGAGGCGGGCTGAGACGGCGTGAGGGGTTGATGGTTGGCTGCGGCGCCGTGGGGGCTGGTCGCGCAGTTCCCCGCGCCCCTGAAAAGCAGGGGCTGCGCCCCGTGCTTTTCAGGCCCGCAGGGCCGGGCGTGAGGGCTATCCAGGCCTGACGGCGAGGTGTACGACGTCGGGA
>NZ_JBSFMT010000079.1:0-44846 GCF_053599695.1 Streptomyces sp. NPDC000878
GCCCACCGCCAGGTAGTTGGCGGCCCGCCAATGGGCGTCCAGGGTACGTAGTTCCTCGTCGGTCAGTGCGGTGCTGTCCTGGTGTTCGACCTTGGACATGGGGGAGACTCCGGAAGTCGTCGGCGTAGGGGTGATCGGGCGGCGGAGCTGCCGCGCAAGTCGTACGAGAAGGAACTGCTGCGCCTGCAGACCGAGTTGGTGAACCGCAGGAGTGGGTGCGGGCGACGGGCACCCGGCTGGTGGTGGTCCTCGATGGGCGGGACGCCGTGGGCAGGGGCGGGACGATCAAGCGGGTCGCCGAGCACCTCAACCCGCGTGTGGCCCGGATCGCGGCGCTGCCGAAGCCGACCGAGCGCGAGCGCACCCAGCGGTACGTCGAGCAGCTGCCGGCCGCCGGGGAGATCGTGCTGTTCGACCGGTCCTGGGCTGCGGTGTCCATGGCCGCTGCGCAGCGGCCCGGGCCGGCGTCGAACACATCGATCACCCGCTGGGAGGCGTACTCCCGGGCCAAGGACGAGATGCTGGTCCACACCGACATCTCCGAGGCACCTGGTACGTCGAGAGCGACGACAAACGCAAGGCGCGCCTCAACACGATCGCCCACCTGCTGTCGTCCGTGCCCCACCACGAGGTGCCGCCGCCGGTGCTGGAGCTGCCGGAACGGCCGCCGTCGACCGGCTACCAGCGCTCGCCGCGGGATCTGGAGACCTACGTCCCCGACCACACGGCGAGCCTCTGAACAGCCGGTCATCTCTCACACCTGCTCGGGTACGACCGCGACGGCGCAGGCGGAGTGGTGGAGCGCCGCGTGGGCGACGCGCCCCAGCTGGAGTCCGAGGTGCCCCGGGTTGCGCCGGGCCCCGACCACCAGCAGGTCGGCCTCGCGCGAGGCGTCCGGCAGGACCCTGCGGGCGGCGCCCTCGACCGTGCGCCGACGCAGGTCCATCTCTGCGGGTACGTCCTTCAGCGCCCGCTCCAGGACCTCGGCGGCCTGCTCCTCGTGCAGCCGGGCGGGTTCGCCGGAGAGCAGAGGGTGGTCGGTGGTCTCGTACGCGGGGCACCGCCAGGCTCGTACGGCGTCCAGGGTCGCGTGGCGCAGCTTCGCCTCCTGGACGGCGAAGCGCAGGGCGGCGGAGTCCGTCGCTTTCTCGCCGACGCCCACGACGACGCGGCCGTGCGTCCCGGCGCGGACCTGGTTGCCGTGGCTGCCGCGCAGCACGATCACCGGGCAGTCCGCGTGGGCGGCGACGGCCAGACTGACCGACCCGAGCAGCATCTCGACGACGCCGCTGCGCCCGCGGGTGCCGAGCACCAGCGCGGCGGCCAGGTGCCCCTCGCGGACCAGCGCGTACTCGGGCTCCTCCGGCAGCACGTCGGTGGTGATCCTGACGTCGGCCTGGCGCAGGCGGGCGCGCTGTGCGGCGGTCCGCACGATGTCCTCTGCCGTGACCTGCTCGGACGGCTTGCCGAGATCCTGGGCGAGCGCGGCGCCCTCGTAGCGCTCCCAGAGGGAGGCGTACACCAGTCGCAGGGGTGCCCCGCGCAGGGCGGCCTCGTCGGCCGCCCAGTCGACGGCGCGCAGGCTGGGTTCGGAGCCGTCCACGCCGACGACGATCGGGAGGTCCATCGCTCTCACCGTCCTGTGCCGAGGTCGAAGACGATCCGGGCCTTGACCTCGCCGCGCAGGACCTCGTCGATGGAGTCGTTGACGGAGGCGAGGGGGCGGGTCTCGTAACTCACCCGGGTGCGGCCGGCCGCGTGCAGCTGGAAGACCTCGGCCAGGTCCTGCCTGGTACCGACGATGGAGCCGATGACGGAGGTGCCGTTCAGAACGGTGTCGAAGATCGGGACCTGGATCGTGCCGTGCGCCGGCAGGGCCACCATGACGAGCTTTCCGCCGCGCCGCAGCCCGGAGTTGACCGCTTCGAAGGCCTGCTCGTTCACGGCGAGCGCGATGGCCGCATGGGCGCCGCCGTGCCGCTGGAGCACCTCGCCCGGGTCGTCCTTGCGGGCGTCGATGACGAGGTCGGCGCCGAGTTCCGCGGCGAGTTCGAGCTTCTCGTCGGTGACATCGATCGCGGCGACGGTCGCCCCGGCGATCTTCGCGTACTGCACGGCCAGATGCCCGAGCCCGCCGATGCCGGAGATGGCCACGAGCTGCGCGGGCTTGACCTCCGCGACCTTGAGCGCCTTGTACGTGGTGACGCCGGCGCAGGTCAACGGGGCGGCCTCGAAGGGGCTGATCCCGTCGGGCACCGGCTGGGCGAAGTCCGCCCAGGCGAGCATCTTCTCGGCGTACGCGCCGTCGCAGCCGTACCCGGTGTTGATCTGCTGCTCGCACAGCGTCTCCCAGCCGGACAGACAGTGCTCGCACCGCCCGCAGGTCTTCCCCAGCCAGGGCACGGCGACCCGCTGCCCGACGGAGAGGTGGGTGACGCCGTCGCCCAGAGCCTCCACCAGGCCGACGCCCTCGTGGCCGGGGACGAACGGCGGCTTCGGCTTCACCGGCCAGTCTCCGTGGGCGGCGTGGATGTCGGTGTGGCACAGCCCGGAGGCCTCCACACGGACCGTGACCTGGCCGGGGCCGGGCTCGGGATCGGGGCGCTCCTCGATGACCAGGGGCTCACCGAACGCTCGTACGACCGCTGCCTTCATGGTTTCTCTCCTCCTCGGGTGGTACGGGTCAGCCGTGGGGGACGACGGCGACCGGGGCGGCGGAGTGGTGCAGGACAGCGTGCGTGACGGGGCCGATGTGGGCGCCGAACGGACTGCGGCGGATACGCCGGCCCACGACGACCAGGGAGGCCTCGCGGGAGGCGTCCACGACGTGGACGGCCGCGCTGCCGTAACGGGACGTCTCGACGACCTCCATGTCCGGGAACTTCTGCCGCCAGGGCAGCAGCACCTCGGCCAGGGCCTCGGCGTCGCTGAGGGCCAGGGCCTCGTGGAGCGCGGGGTTCACGGGCGTGCCGTACGCGTAGTACGGCGGCGGGTTCCAGCCGTGGACGACGCGCAGGGAGGTCGCGCGTCGCTTGGCGGCGTCGAAGGCGAACTCGATCAGCGTCTCGTCAGGGTGTGCGACGTCGAGTCCGAGGACAACGGGCCGGAACGGGGTCGCGGCGGACGGAATACCCGTGGGGTCCATCTCGTGCTCGTCGGCGGCCGTTTCCTGCGCGCGGACCAGCACTACGGGGCGGTCCGTGTGCGCGACGGCGGACAGGCCGACCGAGCCGACCATGAACCCGCCGATCCCGCCGAGGCCGCGCGAGCCCAGGACCAGCAGTTCGGCGCTCTTCGCCGCCTCGGCCAGTGCGTCACCCGGATTGCCGGAGACCTGCTCAGTGGACACCTCGATGCCGGGGTGGCGCAGCCGGATGCCTGCGGCGGCTTCCCGGGGAATCCGCTCGGTCCAGTGCTGCTGGGTCTCGGCTCCCAGGAGCGGGGCCTGTGCCATGGGGGCCGGCACCGGCTCCCACACGTGCACGATCTTCAGCGGCAGGCCGCGCAGCTTCGCCTCGCGGGCCGCCCATTCCGCGGCGGACCGGCTCTCCCGCGAGCCGTCGAGACCTACGATGATGGTGCGGAGCATGATCTCCACCTCCTGGGGTGACGGATCCGATTCCAGCGTCGTCTTCGGGCGATTCGGTGTGCAGGGGCCACTGGTCCCGATTCGGGGCCGACCGACCCCCCTGCACGCTCGGTGCGGTGGGCCGGATGACGGGCCCACCGCACCGTCGGTGCTCAGCGCAGCCAGCTGTGGTCGCGAACGAAGGGCAGCTTGGCCCAGAGCCGACCGGCGCCCAGGGTGTCACCGGCGGCGACGGCGGCCAGGACGATCAGGGCGACGGCGTAGATCAGGTGGTAGTCGACGAACGGATTCGTCGACATGCTCGCCGAGCCGTCCGAGAGGTGCTTGGCCGGCGGCCACTCGGCGATCCACATCAGCGCCATCATCAAGGTGCCGGCGACGGCGGCGAGCCGCAGCGCGACTCCTGCGACCAGGGCGATGCCGATCCCGAGCAGACCGAGCATGAACAGCCAGTTCGCCCACGGGTCGCCGGCCCAGGAGTGGAAGGTGGACTCCATCGGTCCGACGGCGACGGAGCCGAGGAAGCCCTGCGTCGGCGATCCGCCGTCGACCCAGCCCCTGCCCGACGGGGTCGCGTAGCCGAACCCGAACGTCTTGTCGAGGAACGCCCACAGGAAGACGAACCCGGTGAACAGACGCAGGGAGGCGAAGGCGTAGGCCCGCGCGGTGCCGGTGGCTGCCGACACGTCCGGCTCGGATGCGGAGGCGGTCCGGTTCCTGCGCAGCGACGGCAGGTGGAAGCCGGAGCTCCGGTGCGGGTGCTCGTGCACGGCCATGGTCATGGTTCCCTTCGAGAGCGGTCGGGGCGGTGCCTGACACCACTCACTCTGGCCGCGCACGCCGGTCGACGGCGGATGCCGAAGGTCCGCGGCCATGGGGCCGAACGGCCCTGTCTGCCAAGGCCGTTGGGCCGAGTGCGGCACGCCGGGCGCACGGCCTCTCGCCCTGGTCCCCGCACCGATGGATCATGGGGGCCGACGACGGAAGGCGGCCCATGTCCCAGGGCCCGGCCAGACACGTCCCGGAGTGGCGCCGACTGGCGCCAGGTCTGTCGCCGGCGGCGACCCTCGCGGTCACGGTCGGGCTGCTCTGCCTGGCCGCCCGGGCGATGCGGCTCGGCTTCCTCGCGGACCTGCTGTCCCGCCCTGTGCTGATCGGCTGTCTGGCGGGCGTGGCCCTCGTCATGATGGTGGACCAGCTGCCGAACTCACCGGGGTGCGGACGACCGGGGCGGAGTTCTTCCCCCAACTGTGGTCCTTCCTCAGCCACTTGACGGGCGCGCACCTGGCCACTGTCGTCTTCTCGGCGGTCGTCCTCGTGCAGCGCCGGCCGCACCGCGCCGGCTGCCTCCGCGGGCGCCCCCAGTCAGGCGTACTCGCTGGTGGCCGGCATGCACGATGTCGGCGACTGCCCGCAGGCCCGTACGATCCCCGGTCTGCGGATGTTCCCGACGCTCCCGACGGCCGTCGCCGCGTACCGCCCGTGGCTCGGCCGTCAGTAGGCGGGCACGCCCCGCTCCCTGAAGCGCTCGCGGACGCTGTCGATCAGGGCCTGGTCGGGAACCGGGGCGTCGCGCAGCGGGAAGGGGATGCCGAGGGCCTCGTACTTCGCTGCTCCGAGTTTGTGGAAGGGCAGTATGTCGACCCGCTCGACCGAGCCGAGTTCCGCGACGAAACGGGCCAGGGCGTCCACGGACCCTGGATCGTCGGTCCAGCCGGGGACCAGCACATAGCGGATCCACATCGGGATGCCGAGGCGGTCGAGGCGGGTGGCGAAACTGAGCGTGGGGGCGAGCCGCCCGCCGGTCAGTTTCCGGTAGGTGCCGATGTCGAAGGACTTGATGTCGAGCAGGACCAGGTCGGTGTCGGCGAGGAGTTCGTCGGTGGCGCGGGCGCCGAGGAAGCCGGAGGTGTCCAGGGCGGTGTGCAGTCCTGCCTCCTTGCAGCGGCGCAGCACGGCGGCGGTGAAGGCGGGCTGGAGCAGCGCCTCGCCGCCGGTGAGGGTGACCCCTCCCCCGGCCGTGGTGACGAAGGCCCGGTACTTTCCGATCTCCTTCATCACCTCGTCGACCGTTGCCTCACGGCCGTCCCGCATGTGCCAGGTGTCGGGGTTGGCGCAGTACAGGCAGCGCAGGGGGCAGCCGCTGAGGAAGAGGACGAACCGGGTCCCGGGACCGTCCACGCCGGTGGACAGGTCCCAGGAGTGGATGCGCCCGGTCGGCGTTGTCCTCACCGTGCTCACCGCGTTCACAGGGTTCCGTGGAAGGTGCGGCTGATCACGTCGAACTGCTGCTCACGGGTCAGGCGGACGAAGTTGACGGCGTAACCGGAGACTCGGATGGTCAACTCCGGGTACTTCTCCGGGTGTTCCATCGCGTCCTGAAGCACCTCCCGGTTCAGGACGTTGACGTTCATGTGGAATCCGCCGGAGGCCGTGTAGGCGTCGAGGATGCCCACCAGGTGGCCCGCGCGCTCGTCGGGGGCGTGTCCCAGTCCCTCCGGGGTGATGGTCGTGGTCAGGGAGATGCCGTCGCGGGCCTGCTCGTACGGGAGTTTGGCGACCGAGAGCGCGGAGGCGGCGACCCCGTGCCGGTCACGGCCGTTCATGGGGTTGGCGCCGGGAGCGAAGGGCTGTCCGGCCCGGCGCCCGTCGGGGGTGTTGCCGGTGTGCTTGCCGTAGACGACGTTCGAGGTGATGGTCAGCACCGACTGGGTGTGTTCGGCGTCGCGGTAGGTGGGGTGCCGGCGGACCTTCGCCATGAAGTCTTCCACCAGTCCTACGGCGATGCTGTCGGCGCGGTCGTCGTTGTTGCCGTACGCCGGGAACTCGCCCTCGGTCAGGAAGTCGACCGCCAGCCCGGTGGCGTCCCGGATCACCTTCACCCGGGCGTACTTGACGGCCGACAGGCTGTCGGAGGCGACGGAGAGCCCGGCGACGCCGCAGGCCATGAAGCGGTGCACGGGGTGATCGTGCAGCGCCATCTCGATGCGCTCGTAGGCGTACTTGTCGTGCATGTAGTGGATGACGTTGAGGGTGTTGACGTACGTCGCCGCCAGCCAGTCCAGGACGCGGTCGTACGCCGCCGACAACTCCTCGTAGTCCAGGTACTCCCCTGTCAGAGGTGCCATCCCGGGGGTGACCTGGTCGCCGGTCATCTCGTCACGGCCGCCGTTGACGGCGTACAGCAGGGCCTTGGCCAGATTGACCCGTGCTCCGAAGAACTGCATCTCCTTGCCGACCGCCATGGCGGAGACGCAGCAGGCGATCGCGGTGTCGTCGCCGTTGCGGGGGCGGATCAGTTCGTCGGACTCGTACTGGAGGGCGCTGGTGTCGATGGACACCTGGGCGCAGAACTCCTTGAAGCCGGCGGGCAGCCTGGGCGACCACAGCACGGTGAGGTTGGGTTCGGGGGCGGGGCCGAGGTTGTGGAGGGTCTGCAGGAAGCGGAAGGAGGTGCGGGTGACCAGGGTGCGGCCGTCGTCGCCGATGCCACCGATGGACTCGGTCACCCAGGTCGGGTCGCCGGAGAACAGCGCGTCGTACTCGGGGGTGCGCAGGAACCGGACGATCCGCAGCTTGATCACGAAGTCGTCGATCAGCTCCTGGGCACGGGACTCGTCGATGGTCCCCTCGTCCAGGTCCCGCTGGAGGTACACGTCGAGGAAGGTGGAGGTGCGGCCCAGCGACATCGCGGCGCCGTTCTGCTCCTTCACGGCGGCGAGGTAGCCGAGGTAGAGCCACTGCACGGCCTCGTGCGCGGTGACCGCTGGCCGGGAGACGTCGCAACCGTAGGTCGCCGCCATGCGGGTCAGCTCGCCCAACGCCTTGATCTGCTCGGCGAGTTCCTCGCGGTCGCGGATGACGTGCTCGGTGGACGGCCGGGTATCCAGCAGCGCCTTCTCGGCCCGCTTGGCCTCGATCAGCCGGTCGGTGCCGTACAGGGCGACGCGTCGGTAGTCGCCGATGATCCGGCCGCGGCCGTAGGCGTCGGGCAGCCCGGTGATGATGCCGACCTTGCGGACGGTGCGCATCTCGGGCGTGTACGCGTCGAAGACACCGTCGTTGTGGGTCTTGCGGTAGGTCCCGAAGACCTTCGTCACGAACGGGTCGGTTTCGTAGCCGTACGCCTTCAGGCCGCTCTCCACCATGCGCAGCCCGCCGTTGGGCATGATCGCCCGCTTCAGTGGGGCGTCGGTCTGCAGGCCGACGATCAGCTCCCGGTCGCGGTCGATGTGTCCGGGCGCGTGCGAGGTGATCGTCGAGGGCGTCGCGGTGTCCACGTCGAGGATGCCGCGGGCTCGCTCCTCCGGGAACAGCGAGCTGACCTTCTCCCAGACGGCCCGGGTACGGTCCGTGGGGCCCCTCAGGAAGGACGCGTCACCTTCGTACGGGGTGTAGTTGGCCTGGATGAAGTCGCGCACGTCGATCAGCTCGCGCCAGCGGGTCCCGGCGAAGCCTCGCCGGGCCGCGGTGACCCGGTCGCCGACTGTCACGGTTGTGGTCATCGCCGTTCCTCTCCTCGGTTCGTGTCCTGCACCTCGATGCTCGTCGTTCGTGATCGTCACGGGGAGTGCCGGACAGCGCCCACGAGCGGGCCGTCCGGCCCGGGTCCAGAGGGCCGGACGGCCCGGCCGCTCCCCGCACCCGCCCGTCAGCCGGGCGTGAGGTCCGGGCGGATCAGGGTGCCCGACCGGCTGCACGATCTCGTACGCCGCGTCCAGGGCTCCGATGGCGGCGAGCCCTCCGGTCCGTTCGACGAACCGGGCGGCGGCCTCGGCCTTCGGCCCCATGGAGCCCTCCGGGAAACCCCTGCGTCGCAGCTCGGCGGGGGTGGCGTCGAGAACGGGCTGCTGGGCGGGGGTCCCGTAGTCCTCGTACACGCACGGGACGTCCGTGAGGATCAGCAGGAAGTCGGCCTTCAGGTCTTCGGCGAGCAGGGCGGCCGTGAGGTCCTTGTCGATGACGGCCTCCATGCCCGTCAACGCGCCGGTGTCGTTGTCCGCGGTGACGGGGACGCCTCCGCCACCCGCGCCAGCCGCGTTTGCGGGCGAGGGCGCCGGCCACCTCACGGGAGTAGACCTGGCCGACGAACTTGGTGGGCCGTGCGAACGCCGGGCCGTCGGACCGTACGAGGGTGTGGGTGACGATCGTGGCGATGGGGCGGCCGGGGAGGGCGTCGTGCAGCGTGCAGGCCAGCAGGGAGCCGATCATGCCCTGGGTCTGGGCGCCGAGCAGATGGAGCGGGTAGGGGGCGCTGAGGTCGGGGTCGGCCGCGCTCTCCATGGCGAGCAGGCCGATCTGGGGGCCGTTGCCGTGGGTGAGGACGATCTCGTGCTCGTGGGCCAGGGCGGCCAGGGCGGTGGCGACGCGGTCGATGTTGGCCTGCTGGATCACGGCGTCGGGGCGTTCGCCGCGGTGGAGCAGGGCGTTGCCGCCGAGGGCGACGACGATACGCATGGCTTCAGTCCTCCAGGGTGGCGACGAGTACGGCCTTGATGGTGTGCAGCCGGTTCTCGGCCTGGTCGAAGAGGTCCTGCCCGAGGCGGGTGCGGCGGTCGTGCAGGGCCGGCAGGCAGTGCATGAACCTCACGTCCGGGTTGCCGGTGGCGGCCAGCGTCCTGTCGTTGACCTGCGCGGCGACGGTGACGTCACGGGCCAGGCGCCGCGGGCTGAGGGTCTCCCGGCCGCGCACCAGCAGCCAGTACAGCTGTGCTGCGGCGGAGAAGAGGTACGGGACAACCGCGGTGAACACGCTCAGCAGCACGATCTTCGTGAAGACGTCGTCGAAGCGGGTGTAGCTGAACACGGTGATCAGCGAGGCCAGCGTGGTGGAGGCGATGATGCCGAAGACCGGGACGCCGCTCTGTCCGCGCAGTTTCGCGAAGGCGTCGGGGAAGAGCCCGTCGCGGGCGGCGGCGTAGGGCATCTCGGCGCACAGCATGGTCCAGCCGTTGAGGGCGCCGATGCCCGAGATGATCGCGGCGACAGCCACGACGTCTCCCGCCCAGGTGCCGCCGACGATGTTGTTCGCGGCGTCGGTGAACGGCGCGACGGTGTCGCCCAGCACCCCGTGCGAGATAGCTGAACAGGGCGATGGCCGCCGCGGCGGAGATCGCGCCGAGCGCCGACTGACCGCCGGCGTTGAAGGCACCGAAGTTGTCCGGGTCGATGAACAGCAGCCCGATGGTGGCCATGAAGACGAGCGGCACGAACTTCAGCACGGTGGTGACGACCTGGAACGCCCCGATGTTGCGGACGCCGGTGAGGTTGATCGCAGCCGCCGCCCAGAGCCCGCCGAGGGCGATGCTCATGGAGATCCAGGTCCTGTGACCCGTGTTGACGAACACCTCGACGTATCCGACCCACGCCACGGCGATCGCGGCGTTGCCCGCCCATGCGGTGATCCAGTACGACCAAGCGTTGAGGAATCCCGCGAACTCTCCGAACGCCTCCCGGGCGTAGACGTACGGCCCGCCGCTCGCCGGCACTCGCTTCGACAGCGCCCCGAAGGTCACCGCGAGCGCCAGCGCGCCCAGCGTCACCATGACGAAGGCGACCAGCGAGACCGTACGGGGCGAGGGCGGAGGGCAGGGCGAAGATTCCCGTGCCGATGATGGTCCCGATCACCAGCGCGGACGCGGCCGGGAGACCGAGCGCCGCCTTCGGCTCGGGCGCGGCCCGGTCACCGGTCGACGAGGTCCTGGGCATGGCTGTGCTCCTTGTGCGGATTGCTGCGGATGGGGCGATCCCCGAACGATGCTTCTGCGCCACGCCGGATCAGGGCAGCGGCCACCCGGGCCCGCAGAGGGCCCGAAGGTCCCGGTCGAAGAGGTCCGCACAGCCCCAACTCGCCATGGGGGCACGATGATTGGCGTCGCCCTGAGCCGCGCGTCGCCGCCGGCCCCTCCCACAGAGGCGGCTGTCACCACAGCACCCGAAAGGTCCCTCTTCGGTGCCGTATGGCGCGGCTTTGGACCAAGTGGCCCATGGTCTGCCCGGAGGGCCCGGCACAAGCTGGCCTTGGAAGTCCGTACACCCCGCTACGGAGGCACACCATGAACGCTTCCCTCACCCCGAGCCCCAGCATGCTGCGCGCGCTGTCCGCCGAACACCGTCAGCGGCTCATGCGCGTCGCCCGGGAGGTGTCCATCCCCCAGGGAACACGTCTGTTCGACGAGGGCGGACGCGCCGACCGCTTCTGGATCATCCGCAGCGGCAGGATCGCGCTCGACACGCACGTGCCGGGCCGTCGGGCGGCCGTCATCGAGGACCTCGGGCCCAACGAACTGGTCGGCTGGTCCTGGCTCTTCTCCCCGCACGCCTGGCACTTGGGTGCCGAGGCGACCACGCCGGTGCGGGCCTACGAGTTCGACGCCACCGCCGTCCGGGCCATGTGCCAGGACGACGCGGCACTGGGCAACGACGTCGCCCAGTGGGTCGGTGAAGTACTCGCCCACCGCCTCCGCGCCGCCAGGACCCGTCTGCTGGACCTGTACGCCCCGTACGGCGCCGGAAGCGCCATCTGACCCGAACACATGACGGAGGAGTGACCATGCACGGCACCCCGCACATCGTCAGCGATGTCATGACCCACACGGTCGCCGCGGTCGGCCGCAGGGCGGCCTTCAAGGAGATCGTGCGACTGATGCAGGACTGGAAGGTCAGCGCCCTGCCCGTCATCGAGGGCGAGGGCCGTGTCGTCGGCGTCGTCTCCGAGGCGGATCTCCTGCCCAAGGAGGAGTTCCGCGACAGCGATCCCGACCGGTACACCCAGCTGCGCCGCCTGTCCGACCTGGAGAAGGCCGGCGCAGTCACCGCGGAGGAACTCATGACCTCCCCCGCCCTCACCGTCCGCCCGGACGCCACGCTCGCCCAGGCCGCCCGCACCATGGCCCGGGCGAGGGTCAAGCGGCTGCCCGTGGTCGACGCCGTGGGCTTGCTCGAAGGCGTCGTCAGCCGTGCCGACCTGCTCAAGGTCTTCCTGCGTACCGACGAGGAGATCGCCGAGGAGGTACGGCGCGAGGTCGTGTCCTACCTGTTCCCCACGCCGGACTCGAACGTACGCGTGAACGTACGCGACGGCGTCGTGACGCTCGTCGGCCGCGTCCGGGACACCTCACTGGTGCCGGTGGCGGCACGGCTGGTCCGCGCGGTCGAGGGGGTCGTGGACGTGGAGTTCGGCCTCACCCGGCGCGAAGACCCGAAGGAAGCGCCCACGGACGACGCAGAGAACGTCGACTCCGCATGAACCTGCCGGGACCAGGGGGCCGTGGGCCTGTCGGGGCAGCTTCCTCCGGGTGAGTGGGGCCGGTCGGCCCTAGTGCGTTCGGCCCAGACGCGTGATGATCGGCTTCACGGACAGCCCGCAGTCTGTCCTCCGTCGGGGAATGAGAGGTCACCATGCGAGAGCCACGCGCCTTCACAGAGCAGAACCCGATCCGGGTGTTTCTGCTGGACGACCACGAGGTCGTCCGCCGTGGCCTGGCCGATCTGCTCGACGCCGAACCCGACATCTCGGTGATCGGCGACGCCGGCACCGTCGACCAAGCGCTCGCCCGAGGCCCCGCTCTGCGCCCCGACGTCGCCGTTCTCGACGTGCGTCTGCCGGACGGCGACGGCATCTCGGTCTGCCGGGAGCTGCGCAGCCAGATGCCGGAGCTGGCCTGCCTGATGCTGACCTCGTTCGACGACGAGGAGGCCCTGCTCGACGCGATCATGGCCGGCGCCTCCGGCTATGTCCTCAAGCAGATCAAGGGCTCCGACCTCGTCTCGGCGGTACGCACGGTGGCCTCGGGCCAGTCGATGCTGGACGCCGCGACCACGGCCCGCCTGATGCAGTCGCTGCGGGCCGACCCGGTTCAGACCCCGTCAGTGCCGTCCGAGCTGGAGAGCCTCTCACCGCGTGAGAGGGACATCCTGGCTCTGATCGGCGACGGCCTGACCAACCGCGAGATCGGCAAGAGGCTCTACCTCTCGGAGAAGACCGTCAAGAACCACATCTCCCGCCTGCTGGCCAAGCTGGGCGTCCAGCGCCGGGTCCAGGCCGCCGTCCTCGCCTCGCACCTGGGGCAGACCGAGGCAGGCGAACAGCGGCCCAAGTGAGGAAGGGCGGGCCCATCGGGACCGCGCGATGGGCCGGACGGCCTCTGTCCCGGCGCTCCCCCACCAGGGACGCTGGGGCGACCGCCGATACCGGCGGCACCCGTGAGCAGAGTGAGGGGATGAGCCCCCGATGCCTTCCGCCGTACTCGATGTCCGGACCCTGGAAACGCTGATCTCCGCCGCCGTGACAGCCCCCTCGATCCACAACACCCAGCCCTGGCGCTTCAGGCTCGACGCGGACACGGTCACACTGCAGGTCCGCGCGGCCACGGACCGCGGCCTTCGGCACACCGACCCGGCCGGCCGCGCCCTCCATCTCTCGGTCGGCTGCGCCGTCCTCAATCTGAGGGTGGCGATCACGCAGTTCGGCTGGGAGCCGGTGACCCGCCTGCTGCCGCGCCCCGACCAGCCCGACCTGCTCGCGGCCATTCGGCTCGGTGGCCTCGTCAGAGGCTCCTCTCCCGGTCTCTACGACGCTCTGTGGCGCCGGCACAGCAGCCGTTTCCCGTTCTCCGAGCGCCCCGTGCCCGCCGCGGCGCTGGCCGAACTCACCGAAGCGGCCCACTCCGAAGGCGCCGCCCTGACACACCTCTCCCGCACCGATGCCGACCGCGTTCTCCGGCTCACCGGCGACGCGGAACGCCGAAACACCATCGATCACGACCGAGCGGCCGAGACCCGCCGCTGGGTGCGCGAGAAGGACGGCACCGGCCTCGGAATCCCGCCCGAGGTACTCGGCCCGCAGGACTTCCGGGACATCGTCCCCATGCGGGACTTCAGCGCCCACCGAACTCCCGACGGGCTGCCCGCCCGCCCCTTCGAGAAACGGCCCGCCATCGCCGTCCTGTCCACCCTGCACGACCGCAGGGCGGACTGGCTGCGGGCGGGGCAGGCCCTTCAGCGAGTCCTGCTGGTCGCCACCGCAAACGGCATCCGGGCGTCGCTCCTGCACCAGGCGCTGGAATGGCCCGACATACGCCGACAGCTCGTCTCCTCGACGGCCACCGGCCCCGCCCACGCCCACATGGTGATCCGCCTCGGATACGGCCCCGAAGGAACCCCGTCCCCGCGTCGTAACGTAACCGCGTTGGCCCTCACGCATCCACACACCACTTACTGAGCGCCTCCAGCATCGGTCATGCCCCACTGCCGGGTGTCTGGCACCCTCACCCACGGCCGGTCCGTGGCTTGCGCTCGCCGCTTCCCCGGCCGCGCAACCCGCGCAATCCCGTTGGCGTCCGCACACGTGCCCCCCGTTCACTCAGCGTCGATACTTTCGTGAGGGGGTTTCCAGAACCGCCTGACTGCACTCCAGCCAAACCTGACGAACCATCACCAAAGTCACCAGGAGGTACCCATGAAGATGCTCATCAACGTTCCGGAGACCGTGGTCACCGACGCGCTGCGGGGCATGGCGGCGGCCCATCCCGAGCTGACCGTCGACGTGGAGAACCGGGTGATCGTACGGCGGGACGCTCCCGTACCCGGAAAAGTGGCCCTGGTCTCGGGTGGCGGTTCGGGGCACGAGCCGCTGCACGGCGGGTTCGTGGGACCGGGGATGCTGTCGGCGGCCTGTCCGGGTGAGGTGTTCACGTCTCCCGTGCCCGACCAGATGGTGCGGGCCGCGGCGGCCGTGGACAGCGGAGCGGGCGTGCTGTTCGTCGTGAAGAACTACACCGGCGACGTCCTCAACTTCGACATGGCGGCCGAACTCGCCGAGGACGAGGGCATCCAGGTCGCGAAGGTCCTCGTCAACGACGACGTCGCCGTCACCGACAGCCTCTACACGGCCGGCCGACGCGGTACGGGCGGCACGCTGTTCGTGGAGAAGATCGCCGGCGCGGCGGCGGACGAGGGGCGCCCGTTGGAGCAGGTGCGCGCCATCGCCCAGCAGGTCAACGACAGTTCCCGCAGCTTCGGCGTCGCGCTCGGCGCCTGCACCACCCCGGCCAAGGGCAGCCCCACCTTCGATCTGCCGCCGGGTGAGCTGGAGTTGGGCGTCGGCATCCACGGCGAACCGGGCCGGGAGCGGCGGCCGATGATGACCTCGGGCGAGATCGCCGACTTCGCGGTGGAAGCGGTGCTGGAGGATCTGAACCCGCGCAATCCCGTACTGCTCCTGGTCAACGGGATGGGCGCGACGCCGCTGCTGGAGCTGTACGGGTTCAACGCGGAGGTGCACCGGGTGCTGGCCGGGCGCGGGGTCGCGGTGGCCCGCACGCTGGTCGGCAACTACGTCACCTCGCTCGACATGGCGGGCGCTTCGGTGACCCTGTGCGAGATCGACGAGGAGCTGCTGCGGCTGTGGGACGCGCCGGTGCGGACGGCGGGTCTGCGCTGGGGCATGTGAGCCCGGGCCCGGCCGTGTACGCATGGCGGTCGCCGCCCGGGCCGACTGCCCGGCACGCACTCGGGTACAGCAGTGACCGACGTACCTACCACGCAAGGAGATCCTGTGCTCGACGCCGACTTCTTCCGCCGCTGGCTGGCGGCGACGGCCGTGTCCGTCGGCCATGAGGCGGAACGGCTCACCGCCCTGGACTCGCCGATCGGCGACGCCGACCACGGCAGCAATCTGCTGCGCGGCTTCAAGGCCGTGGCAGCCGTCGTGGAGAAGGAGGCCCCGGACACGCCCGGTGCCGTCCTCGTCCTCGCCGGACGCACCCTCATCTCGACGGTCGGCGGCGCCTCGGGGCCGCTGTACGGAACGCTGCTGCGCCGCACCGGCAAGGCGCTCGGCGAGGCGGCCGAGGTGAGCGCGGAGCAGTTCACGGACGCGCTGCGCACCGGGGTGGACGCGGTGATGGCGCTCGGCGGTGCGGCGCCCGGCGACAAGACGATGATCGACGCCCTCGTACCCGCTGTGGACGCCCTCGCCGACTCGTTCGCCGCAGCGCGCACGGCCGCCGAACAGGGCGCCCTCGCGACCACGCCCCTCCAGGCCCGCAAGGGCAGGGCGAGTTATCTCGGCGAGCGCAGCATCGGTCACCAGGACCCGGGGGCCACCTCGGCGGCGCTGCTGATCGCGGCTCTCGCGGAGACCGCCGGTGAGTGACGGGACCGGCCTGGTCGGGGTCGTGCTGGTGTCGCACAGTGCTGCGGTGGCCGCCTCGGTGGCGGACCTGGCCCGGGGGCTGGTCGGCGGCGGTGCGAGCGTTCCCGTCGCCGCGGCGGGCGGCACCGAGTCCGGCGAACTCGGCACGAGTCCCGAGCTGATCAGCGCGGCGGCCCGTTCCGTGGACCGGGGTGCCGGGGTCGCGGTGCTGATGGACCTGGGCAGCGCGGTCCTCACGGTGAAGGCGCTGTTGGCGGAGGGCGACGAACTCCCGGACGGCACCCGCCTGGTGGACGCCCCGTTCGTCGAGGGAGCGGTGGCGGCGGTCGTCACGGCGTCGACGGGAGCCGACCTCGCGGCGGTGGAGGCGGCGGCCATGGAGGCGTACACGTACCGCAAGGTGTAGAGGGGTCGGGAGCGGCGGGCGCCGGTTCGAGGACCGGCCCGCCGTCCCTCAAGGGTCGGCTCAGCCGCCGTCCACGGCCCCGGCACGGCCGATGCCCTCGCCCACGAACTGCTTCGCCAGCCGCTCGCCCTCCTCCACCGCCGCCGCGTGGTCCTCGATCGGCGACACCTTCGAGTTCTTGAAGACGATGTACGTGACGCCGGAGGCCGTTCCGCCGCCGTGCGGGTCGGGGTTGATGCCCAGCGCGTCGGCGGTCGCGTAGGACGCCTCGCCGATGATGTCGCGGGGGCCGGTGTCACCGACGACCGCGTACTGCACACGGTCCTTGTAGACGACGGCGGCGACCGAGCCGCCCCGGATGCCGTAGTCGCGGTAGTTCCAGATGCTGCTCGCGATGGGTACGACGATGAACGGCAGGCGTTCGGCGTCCAGTTGGCGGCCGTCGGACTGCTGGTAGGCGGTGGTGTCGGCGAAGTACGGGTCGGTGCTCGCGTTGCAGCGCGGGCCGGCCTGGCCGTCGCAGTCGATGTCCATGTCGGCCGTCCAGTAGACGGCCTCCTCGGTGCCGCAGACCGGGATGTCCGCGCGGGATCCGGCGTCGCTGCGGTAGTTGCCGTTGGACACGGGCGTGCAGCCCTGCACCCTGGCCAGCAGGTCGGCGGCCCGGACGCTGCCCTCGTACCGCGCCGGCTCGTTCGTGTGGACGGCGGCGGGCAGTGTGGTCGGGGCGAGCAGGGCGGCGCCGGCCGCGGCGAGCGTCAGCGTGTGGACACGCACGATAGGGGCCCTCTCCTGGGGGATCTGACGGACACTCGGCCCAATCTGGTACCGGTCCGATCACGCGTCCACCGTTAGGGGGCCGTACGGTGCATGCCCCGAACTCGCGACAGGGGCCGGGCGCCTGAGCCCGTGTCGGCTCCGGCCGCCCGGCCACCCGCGCCGGCGCGGGTCCTGCGACGACAGCGGTTCCGCGCCTCTGACATGAACTGCCCTGACAGCGGGGCGAGTTCAGCCTTGACGAAGGTCAGCATACGTAATCACGGCGGACACGGAGCAACCGCACCCCTCTTGATGCACACGCCCCACCGGGTCCATATTGGTCCGGACCAATACCGTGCGGGAGGGGCGGAGGAGGGGACAGCTGTGCGACGCGTCGCCCGGTACGTCACGTACGTCTGCGGAGCGCTGCTGCTCACCGCCTCCTGCACCTGGACCGGGGACACGGGCGGGAGCGGCACGGGGGGCCTGCTCCCGCCCGCCCCGGCCGGGGTCACGGCCGCCGCGGGCAGCGCGACCAGCGTGCACGTGATGTGGAACCGCGCGCCGGACGGGCCCGAGGTCTCCGCGTACGAGGTGTATCGCGGCACGGCGAAGGTGAAGGAAGTCCCCGGGTCGGAGCACATGGTGGACGTCGTCGGACTCACCCCGTCCACCACGTACGTCTTCACGGTCCGGGCCCGGAACACGGACGGACACTCCGGCCCCCGCAGCAAGAGCGTCCGCGCGACGACCCCGGCAGCGTCGGCGGCGGACACCACCGCCCCGACCCGCCCCGACCGCACCCGGGGCGAGACCACCGGCAGCCGGTCGGTGCGGCTGTCCTGGGATGCGTCGACGGACGACAGGAGCGTGGCCTCGTACGACATCCACCAGGGCGCGTCGAGAATCCACACCGTGGGCGGGGACCGGACGACGGCCGTGGTCACCGGGCTGCGACCGGGCACCCGCTACACCTTCACCGTCCGCGCCCGCGACGCCGCCGACAACGTCTCCGCGGCCGGCGCCCCCGTACGGCTCACGACCGCCCCGGGCACCGACACCGGACAGGGGACCGCCCCCACCGCCTTCCGGGCGGCGACCCATCGGGCCGACGGGGCGTACTACCTGGACCTGTCCTGGATCCCGCCGCGCGCGGACGGCGTGATCACGGAGTACGAGATCCAGCTCGACGGGCGTCCTGCCACCTCGCTGGTGTGGGGTGGGCCGGTTCCGAGCGGGCGGGCGTCGTACAGCTTCTATGTGGGCCGGGAGGCGGGGGTCTCGTACCGGGTGCGGATCAGGGCGCGGCTGCCGGACGGGACGTGGGGCGGGTTCTCGGCGGAGCGGACGGCGGTGACGGCACCGTAGAGGCCGAGCCCTCCGACGACCCCGGATCACCTTGCCGGCCCCTCACCGGTGCGCCGTACGAACGAATCCGTCACCTGCCCGGTCGACGTCCGGGTGCGGGCCGGGGCGAGGGCCCGTTGGCTGGCCCCGAGGCAGCACGGGCGATCCCCGACCCTCGGCGGCGCATGGGACGTACCGCCAACCGTGCCGCCGGAGGGCAGTCCACATGCGAACCGTTCCACTACTCCTCCGATCAGGCCTGACCGTGGCCGCCGCCGTGCTTCCGCTCGCCCTGACCGCCCAGACCGCTTCGGCGGCCGGGATCTCCGTGAGCACCAGCGGGTCCACGGTCTCGGTGACCACCACCGCGTGCCCCACCAGCAGCGGCAGCGGCTACGGCAGCGCCTCCCTCCTCAACAGCAGTCAGCGGTCCTTCAACGAAGGGCGTGTGGTGACGCTCTCGGGCACGAGCGCCAGCCAGTCCGCCGTCTGGTCCGACGTCGGCACCGGCACCCACACCGTCACCGTGCGCTGCGCGAACGGCGACACCGCCGGTTCCCAGGCGGTCATCGTCAGCGCCGCCTCCACCCCCACCATCTCGGCCACGGCCTCCCCCTCCCGGGGCGTCATGGGCGGCCTGGGCGGCACCACCAAGGACTACGGCACCCTCACCTTCGCGGCAGGCGGCGCCCTGGTGGTATGCGGCGCGGTGGCGGCGGCGTGGGTACTGCGTCGCCGCGCAAAGCCGTACCGCCTCTGAGCCACCCGCCCCGTCCCCGTCCCCCGTCCCCCGGACCGGCGGACGGGGACGGGGCGGGGCGCGCCAGCGCGCCCGCTAGGGGCGCGGGGAACTGCGCGACCAGCCACGACGGCGCAGCAGCCGAAGCACAAGCCCCCACAAACCCCTCAACTCCGAACCCCGATCACCACATTCGCGTACAGCTCCTCCGACACCGCCAGCCGCACATCCAACCCACCCCTCTCGAACGCCGAAACCGCCGAAGGCACCTGGCGTTCACTCGTCTCCACGAGCAAGCACCCCCCGGGGCCCAACCACTGCGAGGCCCGCGCAGCGACCCTGCGCAGCACGTCGAGCCCGTCACCACCGCCGTCCAGAGCGACGAGCGGTTCGTGGTCGCGCGCTTCCGGCGGCAGCAGTCCGACCTCCTCGGTCGGGACGTAGGGCACATTGGCGGCAAGGATGCCGACCCGGCCGCGCAGACCGACGGGCAGCGCGTCGAACAGGTCGCCTTCGTGGGCATGGCCGCCGTACGCGGCGACGTTGCGGCGGGCGCAGTCCACGGCCACGGGGTCGATGTCGGCGGCGTGCAGTTCGACGCCGGTGAGTACGGCGGCCAGCGCGGCGCCGACCGCGCCGGAGCCGCAGCACAGGTCCACGACGACGGAGGCGTCCGGGGCCTGGGCGAGGGCCTCGGCGACGAGGAACTCGGTGCGTCTGCGCGGTACGAAGACGCCCGGCTCGACGGCGATGCGCAGACCGCTGAACTCGGCCCAGCCGAGGACGTGTTCGAGCGGAAGGCCCGAGGCGCGGCGGGCGACCATGTCGGCCAGCTCGTCCGGGCCACGGGCGGAGGAGAGTATCAACCGTGCCTCGTCCTCGGCGAAGACACACCCGGCGGCACGCAGGGCGGCGACGACGGAGGCCGGGGAGGAATCGAGCGAAGAAAAACCGGAGGAACTGGGGGGCATGGAGCCGAGAGCCTTTCGGGAAGCCGAAGGGCGCTCTCACGGCCGCCTAGCGGAGGCGGTCCGCGTTGCCTTGAGGTGAGAGCACCCGACCTGACACAGCGGTAATGGGTCTCACCTCCCAGATGACGTCCGGCTGGGGCGTTCCACAGCCGGACGGCAACATTACCCGAACAGTCGGGCGCACGCCCTCCTTCACCCGACACTCCTGCTACGGCACCGCCAACTCCCGCTCGTCGCCGAGGCGTTCGGGTACGCGGGCGGCCAGGAACGCGGTTCTACGGCGCAGCCGGAAACCGAGGGACTCGTAGAGCCGGATGGCGTGGGTGTTCCCGGCTCCGGTGTGCAGGAAGGGCGTCTCGCCGCGTTCCCGGATGCCGTGGGCGACCGCGTGGATCAGCCGGGTCGCCAGGCCCTGGCCACGAACGGCGGGGTCGGTGCAGACCGCGCTGATCTCGGTCCAGCCCGGCGGGTGAAGCCGCTCCCCCGCCATGGCGACGAGGGCGCCGTCCCGCCGGATGCCCAGATAGGTGCCCATCTCGACGGTGCGGGGCAGGAACGGTCCTGGCCGGGTTCGTTCGACGAGGTCGAGCATCTCGGGCACGTCGGCGGGACCGAGGCGGACCGCCTCCGGGTCCGGTGCGGCGGCGATGCCGTCGTCCACGAACTGCACACCGTCGACCTCGAACGTGATCTCCCAGCCCTTCGGGACCTGTCCCACGAAGCCCGCCAGGGGCACCTCGGCGCCGGGGCCCGCGAGCGCGGCGGCATCGGCCCAGTCGTCGGCGTCGGGCTGGTCGGGCAACGCCAGCCACGGCGACACGTCGACGGGGTAGCGCAGCACCCGGCCGCGCCGCTCGGCGAAATGGGCGTGCGGGCCGGTCAGCGAGGCCAGAGCGGGGTTGTCGAGGACGTGCGGAGTGCGGTCGCTCATCGGGCACCCCCGACCGTGATGACCGTCTTGCCGCGCGCATGGCCCTCCTCGACCGTGCGCAGTGCCTCGGCGGCCCGGTCGAGCGGGAAGGTCCGGGTCACATACGGGTCCAGGTCGCCGCGTACGACGAGGTCCGCGACCGCGTCGAGGACGGCGGCGTCGCGGGCGCGGACGACACGGGCGCCGCCCAGCCGCTCCACGACCTCCGCGGACGCGCCGGCCGTGATCAGCTTCGCAAGGTCGGTCAGCAGGGTCGCGGCCTCGTCGAGCACCTCACCGCCGACCAGGTCGTAGACGCCGTCGACGCCCTCCGGGGCCGCCGCCCGCACCCGTGCCGCCAGGTCGGGCCCGGACGGCACGTGGACCGCGCCCAGCGACTCGACGAAGTCCTTCTTGCCGTCGCTCGCGACCCCGACGACCCGCAGCCCTCGGGTCCGGGCGATCTGGAGGATCGCGGCGCCGACCCCGCCGCCCGCGCCGGTGACCAGCAGGGTCGCGCCCTCGGGCAGGGCTAGCTGGGCGATGCCGTCGTACGCGGTCGCCGCAGCGACGGGCAGGGCCGCCGCGTCCGTGAAGGACAGCCCGGCGGGCTTGTGGGCGGTCACCGTGACGGGCAGCAGCGCGTACTCGGCGTAGCCGCCGGCGACCGGGTTGCCGAAGACCTCGTCCCCGACGGCGAAGCCGGTGACGTCCTCACCGACCTCCGCGACGACCCCGGCGACCTCGTTGCCGAAGACGGCGGGCAGCTCGCGCGCCCCGCCGCCCGCGCGGGCGTAACCGGTGCGCTGCTTCCAGTCGACGGGGTTCACACCGGCCGCGCGCACCGCCACGAGCAGCTGACCGGGGCCGGGGCGCGGCCGGTCCACGTCGACCAACGCCTCGGTCTCCGGACCGCCGAACCGTGTGAAGACGTACGCCTTGGGCATGTGCTCCCACTCTCCTTCGCTCACACCGGATCAGCCGATCACCGGAGCCGGTATTCAGGGCAAGGTGGATCGCCGGAGTGCTATTCCCGTGACGGCTGAGAGTTCATACGGCCGCAATGATCACCACGGGCCCGGGGTCCGGGGCACGCGCGGTGACCCCGTACGGTGGTACGCGTACCGACTGACCAGGCCTGACCGTGAGGCGCCCACCCTATGAACGTCACCCGAGGCTTCACCGGACGCCCGCGCGTCCACAACGCCGGCCTGCCGCCCGGCCAGTACGACGCGGGCGACGACTGGCCCGTCCTGTCCGCCGAGGTCACCCCGGATCTGGCGCCCGCGGACTGGTCCTTCCGGATCGACGGCCTGGTGGCCGCACCGCGCACCTGGGACTGGGCGGAGGCCCACGCGCTGCCCGCTTCGGCGTACGAGGGCGACATCCACTGTGTGACGAGCTGGTCGAAGTTCGGGGTGCGGTTCGGGGGCGTGTCCCTGGACGCGTTCCTCGACGCGGTACGGCCCGACGCGTCCGCGACGCACGCCGTCGCCTACTCGCACACCGGGTACACCACGAACCTCCCGCTCGCCGACCTGACCGGCGGCCGGGCATGGATCGCCTGGGAGTACGACGGCCTGCCGCTGCCCGCCGAGCACGGCGGCCCGGCGCGGCTGCTGGTGCCGCATCTGTACTTCTGGAAGAGCGCCAAGTGGATCGCGGGGCTGCGACTCCTCGACCACGACGAGCCGGGGTTCTGGGAGCAGAACGGCTATCACGCGCGCGGGAACCCGTGGGAGGAACAGAGGTACTCCGGTGACTGAGCGCTCCGCTGAAAGTTCCGCGACGGGCCGTCGGCCGTCCGCGGCGGCGTCGTGGCCGACCGCGCCGCTTCCGGGCGCGGACACCCGGGTGGCCGAACCGGACTTCGTGCCGGTGACGCGGTTCGCGGTCCCCGGCCGGATCGCCGTCAGCAACCGCGCGGCGGCCCTCTGGCAGACGGCCACGCTGACCGAGGTCCGCCGGGAGACGCCCGAGGCGTCCACGTTCCGGTTCGCGGTGCCAGGCTGGGCGGGTCATCTGCCCGGCCAGCACCTGATGCTGCGGCTGACCGCCGACGACGGCTACACGGCCCAGCGCCACTACTCGATCGCCTCGTCCCCGGACGACGCCGGGCACATCGAGCTGACCCTGGACCATGTCGAGGGCGGCGAGGTCTCCGGCTGGTTCCACTCGGTGGCCAAGCCCGGCGACGAGGTGGAGGTGCGCGGCCCCCTGAGCGGCTTCTTCGCCTGGCCGGGCGACCGCCCCGCACTGCTGATCGGCGCCGGCTCCGGGGTCGTACCCCTGATGTCGATGATCCGCCACCACCGCGCGCGTGCCCTGTCCGTACCGCTGCGGCTGCTGGTGTCCGCGCGCGGGCCCGAGGACCTGATCTACGCGCGCGAGTACGGCCCCGAGACCACGCCCGTCTTCACCCGCCGGGCGCCCAAAGGCGTACCGGTCGGGCGACTGGCGGCGTCCCATGTAGCACCGCTGTTGGGCGCCGAGCAGCCGCCGGGCGGCTGGGAGGCGTACGTGTGCGGCTCCAACGCCTTCGCCGAGCACGCCTCACGGCTGCTGGTGGCGGCGGGCCAGCCCGTGGACCGGATCCGCATCGAACGCTTCGGCTGAGGACCCGGCCCCCTGGCGGTGCCCCATGCGCCCGCGGGTGCGCGGGGCGGGCGGTCGACAGCCTCCCGGCGTGAGTGTGCGGCCCCCGCACCTTCCCGAGCACACCTGAGGCCACGGCCACGGTGGTGCGCCGGAGCCACGGGGGCGCGGTCCGGTCGTGCGCCCGAACCCTCGTACGCGGCTCCCCTCCGGTCGGTGTCGCGCGCGACGATGGGCGGGTGGAGGTCCGAAGGGGAAGGCGAACGCGGGTGTACGGCTGGCGCTGGCGGCGCAATCCGCTGCGCCGCCGATCGGACGTCGTGGAGGCGTGGACGGTGCTCGCCGTCGCCGTGGTGCTGTGCGTCGGCGCGCCCCTGGTCGGGGCCCTCGCGGCCGGGTGGGCGCACGACGAGGCGCAAGCGGCGGCCGACGCCCAGCGGACGGAGCGGCACCGGGTCCGCGCGGTGGCCGTCGCCGGACCCGGAGCATCTTCGGCACTCGTCGGCAGACAGCACGTGTACCGCGTACGGGTCCTGTGGACGGAGCCGGGCGCGGGGGCGCGTACGGCTACGGCGCACGTGCCGGCCGGTACGCGGCGCGGTGACGCCGTCGACCTGTGGCTCGACGCGCGCGGGCGGACCGTCGCACCGCCGCCCGGCGCCGCCGCGGTCCGGCAGCACGCGGTCGCGGTCGGCATCTGCGCCGCGGGCGCGACCGTCGGCATCACCCTCCTCGCCCGAACCGCCGTGCACCGTACGGTCGTTCAGCGTCGGCTCGTGGAGTGGGAACGCGCATGGGCGCGCACCGGGCCGGAGTGGACCGGGCGTTGGGCGTGACGAACAGGCCCTACACCAGCTCCTGCATCCGGCGGGCGATCCGGCCGTGGTCGGTGAGCGCGTCCCGCAGGCCCGGCAGGACGGGTTCGCCCCGGTCGACCAGGACGCGCCCGGCGACGACCGTCGTCCACGCGCGCGCGGGTCCGCAGCGCAGCCACGCCTCCACGGGGTCGCTGAGCGCACCGGCGAGCGCGACCTCGTGCAGGTCCCAGACGACCAGGTCGGCGCAGGCCCCGGGCCGCAGATGCCCGATCTCGTCGGCGCGGCCCAGACAGCGCGCCGAGCCCCGGGTGGCGATGTCGAGGGCGTCGCGCGCGGTCATCGCACCGGGGCCGCCCCGGTAGCGGCCGAGCAGCAGGGCGCCGCGGGTCTCCATCCAGAGCGAGGCGTGGTCGGTGGAGGCGGAGCCGTCGCAGCCGATGCCGACGGGCAGGCCCAGTTCGCGCATCTCCTTCACGCGCGCGGTGCCGCCACCGATGAGCATGTTGGAGCTGGGGCAGTGCGCGACACCGACGCCCGCGGCGGCCAGGCGGCGCAGTTCGGCGTCGTTGGGATAGATGCAGTGGGCGACCCAGGTGCGGTCGCTCATCCACCCGGCCTCCTCGAAGTACTCGACGGGCCGACAGCCGTAGGTCTCCAGGCAGTAGGTGTCCTCGTCGTGGTCCTCCGCGAGGTGCGTGTGCAGGCGTACGTCGTGGCGCTCGGCGAGTTCGGCGGTGGCCGTCATCAGCTCCTTGGTCACCGAGAAGGGTGAGCAGGGCGCGAGGGCGACCCGGATGAGCGCGCCCGGTTCCGGGTCGTGGTGGGTCTTGATGAGGCGTTCGCTGTCGGCGAGGACCTCGTCCTCGGTCTGCGTGACGCTCCGGGGCGGCAGGCCGCCGTCCTCCACGGACCGGGTCATGGAGCCGCGCGTGGCGTGGAAGCGGAAGCCGATGTCGCGGGCGGCGCGGATCTCGGCGTCGACGAGTCCGGGGCGCGGATGGACGTACAGGTGGTCGGAGGAGGTGGTGCAGCCGCCCATCAGGAGTTCGGCCATGCCGACGTACGCGGAGACGTACGCCGCCTCCTCGTCGAGCGCCGCCCACAGGGGGTAGAGCGTGGTCAGCCAGTCGAACAACGTCCCATTGACGGCGGGCGCGTAGGAGCGGGTGAGGTTCTGGTAGATGTGGTGGTGCGTGTTGATCAGGCCCGGGGTGACCAGGCGCCCGGCCGCCGACACGGTCGTCCCGGCCTCGGGCTCGGTCCCGGCGGCGCCCACGGCGGTGACACGTCCGCCGTCGACGGCGACCCACCCGCCGGGAATCTCGCGCGCGCCGTCCACGACGAGCAGTTCGGCGTCCCTGACCAGCAGTTCCACAGGAATCGACATGGGCGCCATCGTAGAGCGGCGCGAGCCCCCTAAGGGACCTCGTCCAGGCCCGCGTCCGGGCTGCGTCCGGGTCCCGTCCGGGGCATGAGGCCTGGCGGGCGTCCAGGCCTCCCACGTACGGTGTGATCACCCGCAATCGCTTGCTTTCACCCCACAAAGGCGGTCCTGCATGGCACAGTTCGACCTCCCCCTCGACGAACTCCACGCGTACCGCAGCGCGTCCACCGAGCCCGAGGACTTCGACGCCTTCTGGTCCAAAACCCTCCAGGAAGCCCGGGAGCACGACCTGGACGTCCGCTTCGAGCCGGTGGACACAGGTCTGTCCACGGTCGACGTGTACGACGTGACGTTCGCCGGCTTCGGCGGCCACCCGGTGAAGGGCTGGCTGCGGCTGCCCGCCGGTGCCTCGGAGCCGCTGCCCGTGGTGGTGGAGTTCATCGGGTACGGCGGCGGGCGCGGCCTGGCGCACGAGCATCTCCTGTGGGCGTCGACCGGCCGCGCCCACTTCGTCATGGACACGCGAGGCCAGGGCAGCGCCTGGGGCGGCGGTGGCGGGACGGCGGACCCGGTGGGCAACGCGCCCGCGTTCCCCGGGTTCATGACCCGTGGCATCGACGCCCCCGAGAACTACTACTACCGGCGGGTGTTCACGGACGCGGTCCGCGCGGTGGAGGCCGCCCGTTCGCATCCCCTGGCCGACCCGGCGCGCACGGTGGCCATCGGCACCAGCCAGGGCGGCGGGATCACGATCGCGGTCGGCGGGCTGGTCCCGGACCTGGTCGCGATCGCCCCGGACCTGCCGTTCCTGTGCGACTTCCCGCGCGCGGCGACCCTCACGGACCGCCACCCGTACCGCGAGATCGGCAACTACCTCAAGACCCACCGGGGCCGCAGCGCCGACGTGCTGAACACGCTCGCCTACTTCGACGGTGTGCACTTCGCGGCACGCGGCCGGGCCCCGGCTCTCTTCTCCGCGGCCCTGGAGGACCAGACCTGCCCGCCGTCCACGGTCTTCGCAGCCTTCAACGCCTGGGCGCACGAGGACAAGACGGTCGAGGTCTACGACTTCAACGACCACGAGGGCGGCGGCCCGTTCCAGGAGGCGGCGAAGGTGAGCTGGCTGCGCGCGTACGCCTGACCGGTCCGCAGGCGGCAGGCGGCCCAACTGGTCGATTCCGATGCCTTCCCCGCGATCCGACCAGTCGGTATGTTCGGCGGTGCCGGGTCACACTGTCGTGGCCCGGTGTTCCGACGGACGACGGAGGGCCCATGGCCGAGCACGTGCCAGACGTTCACGGTGACTGCGACGCACGCTTCTCGGCGGTGCGGACGGCGTTCGAGGACAACTTCCGCGAGCGCGGGGAGCTGGGCGCGGCGGTGAGTGTCACAGTCGGCGGCGAGACGGTGGTCGACCTGTGGGGCGGCTGGGCCGACGCGGAGCGCACGCGCGCGTGGGAGCGCGACACGCTCGTCAACGTGTGGTCGACGACGAAGGGCCCGACGGCGCTGTGCGCGCACATCCTCGCCGACCGGGGGCTGCTCGACCTGGACGCCCCGGTGGCCACGTACTGGCCGGAGTTCGCGGCGGCCGGCAAGGAGGGCGTGCTCGTACGGCATCTGCTGTCGCACCGCGCGGGTCTGTCCGGTCTGCGGGAGCCGCACACGCTCGCCGAGTTCTACGACTGGGAGCTGACGACCAGCCGGCTGGCGGCGATGGAGCCCTGGTGGGAGCCGGGGACACGGTCCGGCTATCACGCGTCCACGTACGGCTTTCTGGTCGGTGAGGTGGTCCGCCGGGTGTCGGGGCTGCTGCCGAGCGCCTTCCTGGAGCGGGAGGTGACCGGGCCGCTGGGCGTCGACTTCACCATCGGGCTGCCGGAGAAGGAGGCGGGGCGGGCGGCCGAGCTGGTGCAGCCGCCGGCCGCCTCGTCCAGTGAACAGGCCGCGATCTTCGCCCAGTTGACGCCCGCCGCGATCGCAGCCCTGGCCAATCCCCTCCTGGGCGCCGCCGAGGCGAACAGCCCCGAGTGGCGGGCCGCCGAGATACCGGCCGCCAACGGCCACGGCACGGCACGCGCGGTCGCCGCGCTGTACGGCGTCTTCGCCGGGCAGGGCTCGTACGGCGGACAGCAGGTCCTCTCCCCCGAGGCGGCCGAGCGGGTGCGCGAGGGGCAGGGCAGCTGCCGCGACCTGGTGCTCGGCGCGGGCTTCGACCACGAGACGGAGATCGGGCTGGGGTTGTGGCTGAGCGGCCCCAACGGCTCGTACGGGCCGAACCCGAGGGCCTACGGCCATGACGGCTTCGGCGGTTCCTGCGGGCTGGCCGACCCGGAGGCGGGCGTGTCGCTGGGGTACGTCATGAACCGCATGGGCACCCGTATCGCCGACGACCCGCGGAAGATGGCGCTGGTCGACGCCCTGTACAGCGCGCTCTGACGGGGTAAGGACCGTGAGTGGGTGGTGAGCCGTACCGAGGGGGAGGAAGACGCAGTCGGATGACAGATTCCCCGGGGGCCGCGGGCGCATAGCGTCGGGGCATGGCATCCGATGACGCGCGGCGGGTCGCGCGCCCGTCGGATGATGTCCCACCTCTCGAAAGGCACACCCCCATGAGCACGTTCACCACCTCCGACGGCACCGAGATCTTCTTCAAGGACTGGGGCACGGGGCAGCCGGTGGTGTTCAGCCACGGCTGGCCGCTGAACGCGGACACGTGGGACGGGCAGGCGCGGTTGGTCGCCGACCACGGCTTCCGCGCGGTCGCGCACGATCGGCGCGGGCACGGCCGCTCCGGTCAGCCGTGGCAGGGCAACCACATGGACCAGTACGCGGACGACCTGGCCGAGCTGATCGAGTCGCTCGACCTGAACGACGTGATCCTGGTCGGGCACTCGACCGGCGGCGGCGAGGTGACCCGCTACATCGGCCGCCACGGGACGGCGCGGGTCGCCAAGGTCGTGCTGCTGGGCGCGGTGCCGCCGCTGATGCTGAAGACGGACGCCAATCCGGAGGGCACGCCCATCGATGCCTTCGACGGCATCCGGGCGGGCGTCGAGGCGGACCGTTCGCAGTTCTACTGGGACCTGAGCGAGGCCTTCTTCGGCTTCAACCGGCCGGATTCGAACTCGACCCCGTCGGAGGGTCTGCGCCGTTCGTTCTGGCTGTGGAGCATGCAGGTCGGCCTCAAGGCGGCCTACGACTGCGTCAGGCAGTTCTCGGAGTCCGACTTCACCGGGGACCTCGGCCGTATCGACGTACCGACGCTGATCGCGCACGGCGCCGACGACCAGATCGTGCCGATCGCCGCGTCGGCGGAGAAGACGGCACAGCTGGTCAAGGACGCGACGCTGAAGGTCTACCCGGGCGCCCCGCACGGCCTGGTGGGCGACTTCGAGAAGGCGTTCAACGCCGATCTGCTGGAGTTCATCCAGAGCTGACGGGCTACCCAGCCGGTGTCCGCGTCGCCACCACCATCCGGCAGCGCGGACTGCCGTCCGGCCGCCGCCCGAACTCGGGCAGCGCGCAGGTCTCGACGTCGAATCCGACGTGCGTCAACTCCCTGCGTACGTCGGCCAGTCGGAAGGCCCGGTAGTACATGACGAACGGCGGCCTCCACACGGCGTTGCGCACCCGCATCACCGCGTCGAAGCCGAGTAGCGCCCAGTAGGCGCGTGTTCCCGGGCGGGCCGGCGCCACGACGGGGAACGCGAAGCGCCCGCCCGGCCGCAGTACGGAGTGGACCTGGGCGAACAGCCCCGGCAGTTCGCCCGGCAGGAAGTGCCCGAACGCCCCGAAGCTGACGACCAGATCGAAGGCGGGGGTGGGTGCGGTGCCGAAGGGCAGGGCACGGGCGTCGCCGCGCACCAGGGAGACGCGGGGCCCACCGGCCCGCTCGCCCGCCCCGGTCCCCGCCCCCTGCCGGGCCATCTCCAGCATGCCCGCGCTGATGTCGATCCCGGTGACACTCCCCCGGCACACCCGCGACAGCACGTCCAGACCGGCGCCGGTGCCGCAGCACAGGTCGAGGCCGTCATCGAAGGGCCCGAGGCCGTCGAGCGCCGACGCCACGGCGTCGAGGATCGTGTCCGGCGTACGGAACGGGGTGTGGTCGAACTTCGGTGCGAGCAGGTCGTAGCCGCGCTCGACGGACGACAGGGCCTGCACGGCGAGTTCGCGGAGGGTGGGTCCTTCGGGGCTGAACATCGGCTCAGCTTAGGGGGAGCCGACTGGCCTCCACCTGGGGCACTCGGTCGAGCGGTTCACCCTTTAGGGTGAGCGGATGCGTGCATTTCGTGAGGCAGTGGAGGCCGGTGACCTCGACGCCGTCGAGGCGTTGCTGGCGGAGAACGTCGTGTTCACCAGTCCGGTCGCGTTCCGGCCGTACCCCGGCAAGGCGATCACCGCGGCGATCCTGCGCGGCGTGACCCGGGTGTTCGAGGACTTCCGGTACGAGCGGGAGATCGGCGCGCCCGACAGCCGTGACCACGCGCTGGTGTTCACGGCGCGGGTCGGCGAGCGCACGCTTCAGGGCTGCGACTTCCTGCACCTCGACGAGAACGGTCTGATCGACGAGTTGACGGTCATGGTCCGCCCGCTGTCGGCCGCGCAGGCGCTGTCGGCGGCCATGGGCGCCCAGTTCGAGCGGATCGCGCAGGAGGCGCAGGCCGCCGGGTCCGCCTGAGCGGACCCCGGACCTCCCCTAGGGGCGTTCTCAGGCCACGGTCAGCGTGATCGCTCCGGCGTACGTCTGTCCGGCCGCGAGGCTCGTGACGGTCCCGTCGACGGTCATGGTCAGCTTCCTGCCACGGGGTGCCTCGACCACGGCGTCGGCCGCGAGGGTGAGCTTCGTCAGGTACGAGGTGCCGGTGACCGTCCACGCGGAACCGGCGCCCAGCTGGACGATCACCCCGTTGTTGACGGCCGCCCGGGTCGTGTTGGTGACCTCGCCCAGCTCGTAGAAGGTGGACGCATCGATCGTGGAGACGCGGTGCTGGGTCCTGGAGGCCGAGATGACGCCCTTCACAGTGCTGTCGTCGAAAGTGAGGACCAGGTTCTTGCCGTTGCGCATGCCGTTGTAGAAGTCGCCCTTCAGCGCGATGGAGGTGAAGGTGGCGGCCCCGTCGGTGGTGTGGACGGCGGTGACGTCGAAGGTGGTGTCCTTGGCCGGGTCGCCGGTGGGCTCGGTGTAGACGCCGACGTTCATCATCCTGCCGTCGACGGGGACCGGACCCGGGTCGTCCAGTTCCATCATCTGCAGGACGATCCCGTTGCGCGGGTTGAGCCGGGCGCCCTGCGAGCCGTCGACGGTGATGGTGGTCTGCTGCCCCTTGTTGAGGAAGGTGGCCTTCTCGGAGTTGACGACGGTCCCGCCGTCGAGCGTCAGCGTTCCGGCGCCGAAGAACATGTAGCCGAAGTGCCCCGAGTTCACGACCGTGTTCCGGGCGGGCACGGCCCTCAACTCGGCGGCGCTGAGCCCCAGTTCGAGTTCGGTGTTGAGTGCGGCGACGGCTTCGCGGGTGCTGTCGCCGTAGTGCACGACCGCCGCCGGGCCGGCGATGATCGTCGCGTAGCTGCCGACGTCGAACCGGGAGCCGAGGACGCGGACGGTCGCGTCGCCGATGGCGTAGGTGCCGTAGCCGTACGAACCGGTGTTGCCGACCTGGCTGTTGACGACCGTCAGCTTGAGCCCCCGGCCGCCCTCCACGGACAGCGCGCCCCAAGTCTCGGAGAACACGGTCGAGTTGAGATAGGTGGCCCGGCTGCCCGCCCCGATGAGGTTGGTGGCGCGGACGTTCCCGTCGAGGCCGAGCATCCAGGGCACCGACTGCATGTACGGCGTCTCGACGGTGGCCTGGTAGTCGGCGGGCAGAACGCCGTTACGGGTGTGGATCCGGGAGTTCTTGACGACGACGTTCGCACCGGCGTCGGCGATGACACCGGTGCGTACGACGCCCTTGGTCGCGATCCGGGCACCGTCGAGGACGAGCGTGGTCGCCGATCCGGTACCGACCACGGCGGCACCGTACCCGGCGAAGTCGGAACGCCCGTTCCCGGTGAAGGAGATGAAGGGCCGCTCCAGCGTGTACTCGGCGTCCTTCACATACACGCCGTCGAAGCACTCGCCGGTCGAGGTGATCGACACGTTCTTCGCGACGGTGTCGGTGAGCCGGCCCCCGATGACGCTGGTCAACACGGACTTGGCGCGCGCCACGCCGTCGGCGTCCACGTAGAGGGCCTGCCGGAAGGGGAAGGTGAGCGTCTCGTAGGTCACCGGGTTCGCCTCGGCCACCGTGAGGACGACATCGCCCCGGTAGGTACCGGCCTGGATCAGCGTCTCCGTACCGCCGGTCTCGGTCAGCGACTGGCCCGTCTCCACGCCGTCGACGGTCAGGGTGACGCTGTGGCCGTCGGGGGCGACGACCTTTCCGCCCTCAGCGATGGACAGTCGGGCCACCCGGGTGGTCGCGGACAACTCGTACGTCTCCCCGGCGGCGACCGTGATCCGCGTGCCCCGAGCGGTCGCCGGCGCGGCGGTCGCGGACGTCACCGGGGCCAGTACGACACCGGCGGTCGCGGTACCGGCGATGAGAATCGAACGTCGGGTGATCAGCGTCATGGCATGCCTTCCCAGGGATCGAATGCGCGGTGCGGTCCGAGTGGACACGGATGCGGAATCGCGCAGAGTGACTGTCCTGCCGCCTCAACACGGCGGCCACGGCTCGGACTTGGGGCCCGATGAAGCACTCCTGGGAGTGAATCAGCCCTGCACATCGGGGAGAAGGGACCCGGCGTACACATCCCCGGAACCCGATGCCTCGGATCGCGCAGCCCGGTTCATGGCGTTCACACAGAGTGGCCACAGTGCCTGTTGGCGAGGCGAACGCGGTCCGTTACGCCGGGGCGATCATCCCCGCCGACAGGTCGATGTCCGCCCCGCACAGGCCCGGCATCGCGAGCATCGCCAGCAGGGCCCGGGCGACCTCGTCCGCCTCCACCAGGCGGCCCAGTGCCGCCCGGGAGGCGAAGTCCCGTTCCGCCTCCTCCGGTGTGCAGCCGGTCAGTTGGGCCGTCAGGCGGAAGTTGCGGTCCATGCGTGGGCCTCGAACCGGGCCCGGGGAAAGGGAGTTGACCGCGACGCCCTGCGGGCCGACCTCGCCCGCGAGGGTGCGGGTGAGGCCGAGGAGGGCCATCTTCGACGCCGTGTACGGGGTGCGGTGGAGCAGGGGGCGTTTGCCGCTCACCGAGGCGATGTTGACGATGTCGCCTCGGCCCGCCGTCAGCATCGGCGGCAGGAAGGCCCGGCACATCAGGTAGACACCCCGGACGTTGGCGGCGAACACGTCGTCCCACTCGTCCGGTTCGATGTCGACGAGCGGCTTCACGGGGCCTGCGACGCCCGCGTTGTTCACCAGCAACGACACGTTCTCGTCGGTCAGTTGGGAGGACAATGCGCGTACCGACTCCGGGGCGGAGACGTCGCACACCGCCGTGCGTGCCTCGCCGCCCTCCTTGGTGATCCGGGCCGCCGCGTCCGCGAGGGCGGCCTCGTCGCGGCCGACGAGGATCACCCGGGCGCCCGCGTCCGACAGGGACGACGCGAACGCCCGGCCGAGCGGTCCTCCCCCGCCCGTGATCAGCGCCGTACGCCCGTGCAGGTCCGTGTGTGGGTTCATGCGCCGTTCCACGGCAGGGCGTCGCCCTCGGCCTTCGCCGCGCGTACGTCGCCGGAGCGGGCGTGGCCCTCGAACAGCTCGACGCGGGAGGCGCGCCCGCAGAGACGGCCGAGCAGTGCCTGCGAGGCGGAGTCGGTGACCTCCTGGTACGTCACCGTCTTGAGGTACTTCCCCACCCAGAGGCCGCCGGTGTAGCGGGCGGCGCCGCGCGTGGGCAGGACGTGGTTGGTGCCGATGACCTTGTCGCCGAAGGACACGCAGGTGCCCTCGCCGAGGAACAGGGCGCCGTACTGGGTCATCCTGTCGAGGGCCAGGCGTGGTTCGGCGGTGAGGACCTCGACGTGTTCGAAGGCGAAGTCGTCGGCCAGCGCGTACATCTCGTCCAGGGTGTCGACGACGTGCACCTGGCCGTGGTCGCGCCAGGCCGGCCCGGCGAAGTCTCGGGTCGGCATGCCGGGCAGGAGGCGTTCCACCTCGGTGATCGTCCATTCGGCGATCTCGCGGGAGGTGGTGATGAGGACGGCCGGGGAGTCGGGGCCGTGTTCGGCCTGGGAGAGCAGGTCGACCGCGCAGACGAACGGGTCGGCGTTCTCGTCGGCGAGGACGAGGATCTCCGTCGGCCCGGCGAACAGGTCGATGCCGATCCCGCCGAACAACTGCCGCTTGGCCTCGGCCACATAGGCGTTGCCGGGCCCGGCGATCAGGTTCACGGGCCGCATCGAGTCCGTCCCGACCGCCATCGCGGCGACCGCCTGTACTCCGCCCAACAGCCAGATCTCGTCCGCGCCGGCCAGGTGCATCGCGGCGACGGTGGCGGCCGGGATCTCGCCACGGATCGGCGGCGTGCAGGCTACGACACGCGGTACGCCCGCGACCTTCGCCGTGACGATGGTCATGTGGGCGGAGGCGGTGAGCGGGTAACGGCCGCCCGGGATGTAGGCGCCGGCGGCCTGTACGGGGATGTGCTTCTGCCCCAGCCGGACACCCGGCAGCGTCTCCACCTCGAACTCCCGCAGGGAGTCCAGCTGTTGGTGGGCGAAGGCGCGGACCTGGTCCTGGACGAAGCGGATGTCGGCGATGACCTGCTCGGGCACCGACGCGACGATCTTCTCGACCTCCTCGGCGGAGAGCCGGAAGGAGTCCGGGCTCCAGTCGTCGAACCTCTCGGAGTACTCGCGCACGGCCGCGTCACCGCGTTCGCGGATGTCCGCGATGACACCGGTCACGGTCTCGCGCACCTGGGCGAGGGAGGCGACCACCTCGGCCCCGGGTACGGCGTGCTTCAGGATCTCTGCCACAACTGCGGCCTTTCCGTGGGTAGTTCGGTTCAGACGGGCGGCGCGGTGAACAGCACGTCGGGGTCGTTGAACTGCTCCTTCGCGACCGATTCGCTCATCGGGTCGGCCGTCCCCCACTGGTCCTGGGTGATCGGGTCGTCGACGTCATGGCGGCCGGGGTGCCACAAGTCCTCTTCGAGGACAGCGAGTTCGGTCGTGTACTCGACGGTGTTGCCGTGCGGGTCGTGGAAGTAGGAGAAGGTGTTGTCGCCGGCCAGATGACGGCCCGGGCCCCAGGTGAGCCGGGTCCCGGCACGCAGCGCACGCCCTGTGCCGCGCATGTACTCCTCGACACCCCGCATCTCGAACGAGGCGTGGTGCAGGGAGACATGGGGGCCGCGTGCGATGGCGAAGGAGTGGTGGAGGGGGCTGCACCGCAGGAAGTACATGAGGTCGCCCATGTGCGTCGAACAGAGCGTGTCGGTGAGCCGGAAACCGAGGTGCCGGACGTAGAAGTCCCGCAGCCCTTCGGGGTCCTGGGAGTTGACCACGCAGTGCGAGAGCCGTACGGGGATGGCCTCGCGTTCCTCGATCTTCCGGTGTGCACGGGTGGCGACGTCGGCCGAGACCTCGACGACGCGTCCGTCCGGGTCGAAGAACCGGAATCCGTAGCCACCGCCCGGGGTGTCCAACTCGGCTGGTTCGGCGATGAGTTGGACCTCGGCCCGGGCCAGCCGTACCGCGAGTTCGTCGACGGCGGCGGGCGAGACGGCTCCGAAGGCGATCAGGTCCATCCGTTTCCGCTCGTCCTGGCGGATCCGCACGATGTACTGCTCGGGACTGCCCTCGGCGGCGAAGAACGCGATGCCGTTGTCGTTCGCGACCTCGGTCAGGCCCCAGGTGGTGCCGAAGAAGACGCGCTGGGCCGCGAAGTCCGGTACGGCCAGGTCGACATGGCGGAGGTGGGTGATGGGCTGGAAGACGGTGTCCGGGGTACTCATGCGTGGCTCCTGACGGTGTTGCGCTGGTGGCCCAGGCCGGTGATCTCCGACTCCACGACGTCCCCGGGCTTGAGGAACACGCCCCAGTGCGCGCCGTTGCCCGCCGGGGAGCCGGTGAGAAGTAGGTCGCCGGGACGCAGGGTGGTGGTCGTGGAGACGTACGCGATGAGCCGCGGGATGTCGAAGATCATGTCCTTGGTGGACTCGTCCTGGCGGACAACTCCGTTGTGGCGCAGGGTGATCCGCAGGTCGGAAGGGTCCCCGACAAAGGCGGCGGGCACCAGGAAGGGGCCGGTCGGCAGGAACGTGTCGGCGTTCTTCGCGGTGAACCAATCCGTGCCGATGGCCTTCAGGTCGGGCCGGTAGAGGCGGTCGCGGGTGGTGAGGTCGTTGCAGATCGTGTAGGCGGCGACGTACTCCATCGCGTCCTCGGTGCGGATGTTCCTGCCCGACTTACCGATGACGAGGGCGAGTTCGAGTTCCCAGTCGTGCTGCTCGCCGAGCGCGGGGAGCACGATGTCGTCGTAGGGGCCGCACATCGCGCGCGGCGAGCCGAGGAAGACGTACGGGACACCGTTCCGCGCCCGTACGTCCATCATCTTCTCGGCGTCGGCGCGAGCCGCCTCGGGGGTCGCGCCGTGCACGCTCTCCTTCTCGGCGGCGACCAGATCGACCACGTGCTTGCGGTAGTTGGCTCCGCTCTGAAGGATCTGGCCGGGTTCGATCGGGGCCAGCACCTGGAACGCCGCCAGGTCGTGCCACGGGCCGTCGGCGGTCGCGGCGAGGTCGTGGAGGCGGGGCAGCCAGGTGTCCCAGTCCTCGACGAACGCGCGCACGGACGGCGCGAGGTCGGTGAGATCGCGCACCCTCGGCCCCACGACCAGGCCCGGGAACGTGCCGGTGCCGGCCTCGAAGGTGCCCAGGGCGAACGGGCCGGCGTGGGAGGGGGGTCGGTCGGGCACGGGCTGTCTCCTCGGACGACGTACGGGCGGGCGGACCGGTGAGCGGGGGCGTTGGCTGCCATTGACGCTAGGCAGCGCGGCCCGGCGGCGGAAATGGTGATTCGCGATGCCTGGCATCAGCGGCCCGTACGGCCCGTGATCAGGGGCCCATCGCCATGCGCAATGGATGACGTGCCCCTTGCCGATGCCTCGATCCGTTGACCCTGCGTCCACCACCCACGCAGGCTCGGACCACCCACCGAGGCCGAGGAGCTAGCCATGATCGTGGAGCATGCCGAGCTGGCCGTCGAGGCCGGGCGTGAGCGGGCGTTCGAGGAGGCGTACGAGAAGGCCCGCCTCGTTCTCGCCGAGGCGGACGGGTTCCGCTGGACCGAGCTGCTGCGCTGCGAGGAGCGGCCGGACACCTATCTGCTGCTGGTCGGCTGGGAGTCCGTCGCCCACCACACGGTCGGGTTCCGCGAGTCCGAACGCTTCGCCCACTGGCGTGCGCTGGTCGGCCCGTTCTTCGCCGCGCCGCCGGTGGTCGAGCACTACAGCGAGCGCGCCGCCCGCTTCACCGGCTGACCCTGCCGGCACCCATACCTCCCCCCTCTACATTCGCAAGGATCTCCATGCCCGTTGAAAAGGTGCTCGTCGTCGGCGGCGGCATCACCGGAAGCGTGCTGTGCCTCGCGCTGGCCCAGCGCGGTGCCGAGGCCGAGCTGGTGGAACTGTCGCCCCAGTGGTTCGGGGTGGGGCACGGCATCACCCTCCAGGGCAACGCCCTCAAGGCGCTGCGTTCCGTGGGCGTTCTGGAACGGGTGCTGGCCCGGGCGGTGCCGTTCGACATCATGCGGCTGCGCCGCGCCGACGGGGAGCTGATCACCGAGCTGCCGACACCCCACACCGGCGGACCCGAACTGCCGTCCACAGCAGGCGCGTTGCGCACCGATCTCCAGAACGCGCTGTGCGACGCCGTGTACGCGCACGGGGTACGGGTCCGGCTCGGGCTGAGCGTCGAGCGGCTCGACCAGTCCTCCGACCACGTCGACGTCACCTTCACGGACGGCTCGACCGGGCGGTACGACCTGGTGGTCGGGGCCGACGGAATCAACTCGCGGATGCGCGCGCACCTCGGTATCGGTACGCGTCCCCACCCGGTCGGTATGTCGATCTTCCGGGTCGTCGCCGACCGTCCCGCCGAGATGGACTGCGCGGAGGTGTACTACGGCGGCCCCCGCTACAAGGCCGGCTACAGCCCGATCTCCCCGGACCAGTGCTACGCCTACCTCCTCGACGAGAACCTCGACGCCTCCCTCGTCGGCCCGCGCGCTCCCCTCGGGCTGCTGCGCGAGCGCGGTACTGGGTACGGCGGCACCTGGGGCAAGATCCTCGCCTCGCTGCCCGACGACACGACGGTCGACTACCGCTGGATCGAGGCGATCCTCGTCGACGAAGCCTGGCATCGCGGCCGTACGGTGGTGATCGGCGACGCGGCGCACGCGTGCCCGCCGCTCATCGCGCAGGGTGCGGCGATGTGCGCGGAGGACGCGGTGCTGCTGGCCGAACTGGTCACCGGGGACGAGCCGGTGGAGCAGGCGCTGGAGCACTTCATGGCGCGGCGGCTGCCGAGGGTGCGGATGGTGCTGGAGAACTCGCTGCAGCTGGCCGCGTGGGAGATCGCCCCGGGCACACCGGGTGCCGATCCGGCGGGCATCATGTCGCGGACGCTGAACTCCCTGACGGTGGCGGCGTGAGCGGGCCCGTCGTCGACTTCCACGGGCATCTCGCGGTACCGGCCGCCGACGCGCTGTGCGCGCGTACGCCCGGTCTCGCCGCCGAGTTCGCCGCCGAGCAGCGCGCCCACTCCCCCGCCTCCCTCGCCGTCAACCGGGCCCAACTCCAGTGCCTGGCACCCAAGTTGACGGACGTCGACGCTCGGCTCGCCGATCTCGAAGCGATGGGCGTGGACGCCCAGGTGGTCGGGCCGATGCCGATGCACCACTACTGGGCCGACCTCGAACTCGCCGTACGACTCACCCGGACCGTCAACGAGGCGGTGGCCGCGCACTGTGCCGAGGCGCCGCAGCGGCTGTACGGGCTGGGCACGGTTCCGCTCCAGCACCCGGACCTCGCGGTCGCCCTGCTGGGCGAGGCGGTCGTCGACCACGGCCTGTACGGGATCAGCGTGTCCACGACCGTCGAGGGGCGCGAGTTGGCCGATCCCGCGCACGACGTGGTGTGGCGGCGGGCAGAGGAGCTGGGCGCGGTCGTGTTCGTACATCCGTGGGGCTGCTCGCTCGGCACCCGCCTGGCCACCAACTACCTGGGCAACACGGTCGGTCAGCCGGTCGAGACGACGGTCGCGCTCTCGCATCTCATCTTCACCGGCGTCCTCGACCGGTTCCCCCGGCTGAAGCTGGTCGTCGCGCACGGCGGCGGCTATCTGCCGACGTACATCGGGCGCTCCGACCACGCCTGGCGGGTCCGCGAGGACGCACGCGGGTGCGCCGAGCCGCCGAGCGCGTATCTGCGGCGCATGTGGTTCGACTCGCTCGTGTACACCCCGCGCGCGCTGCGCCATCTGGTCGAGGAGGTGGGCGCGGACCGGGTCGTCCTGGGCACCGACTACCCCTTCGACATGGGGGTGGACGACCCGCTCGACCGCCTGGGCGCCGCCGGGCTGATCCCCGCCGACCGGTCCGCCGTAGCCGGGGGCAACGCCTACGACCTGCTCCTGAAAGGACGCGTCCGATGAACGCCGGCCCGAATCCTGGTCCCAATCTCGGTCCCATTGAGGAAGAGCTGGCCAAGGCCCGTTCCGCGTACCGCAATTGGGGGCGCTGGGGACCGGACGACGTGCTGGGCACCCTCAACCACATCGACGACGCGATGCGCGCGCACGCGGTGGGTCTGGTGCGGCGCGGGCGGCCCTTCTCGCTCGCGCAGGAGTTCAACGAGCAGGGCCCACAGCGCGGTTTCCGGGGCCGGATCAACCCCGTCCACTACATGAAGGACACCGGTTCGGACGCGGCGGCGGGCACGCAGGGCTTTCCGCACGGGTTCGGCGGGGCCGACGACCATGTGGTGATGCCGCTCCAGGCGTCCACGCAGTGGGACGGGCTCGGCCATATCTTCGACAACAAGCAGGCGTGGAACGGCCGTTCGTGCACGATCGTCAACGGCGACGGTGACTCCGTCACGGGCATCGAGCACATGAAGGACGCCTTCACCGGCCGTGGTGTCCTCCTCGACGTCGGCCGCGCGATCGGTGACGAACACGGCGAACTCCCCGACGGTTTCCCCATCCTGGAGGAACACCTGCGCGCCACGATCGACGCCCAGGGCGCCACCTCGACGGTCCGCCGCGGCGACCTCGTCCTCGTCCGCACGGGACAGCTCGGCCGCGTACGACGGCTCGGCGACTGGGGCGGCTACGCGGCCGGCGACGCCCCCGGCCTCTCCTTCACCACCCTCGGCTGGCTGCACCGCACGGAGATCGCGGCAATCGCCTCCGACACGTGGGGACTTGAGGTACGGCCGTACGAGTTCGCCGAGCGGGCGATGTCCCCGCTGCACCAGATCGCGATCCCCAACATGGGTCTGCCCCTGGGCGAGATGTGGGACCTGGAGGAGCTGTCGGAGGACTGCTCAGCGGACGGCGTGTACGAGTTCCTGCTGGTCGCGGCACCCTTGCCGGTGACCGGCGCAGTGGGCGCCCCCGTCAACCCGATCGCGGTCAAGTGAGCGGCCAAGGGGGAGGTCAAGTGAGTACGAAGTCGATGACTGTCATCAATCGGGGGACGACCCCCGAACCCCCGCAGAGCAACCGTTTCTCCGGCACCCTCCACCTCCCCGGTGACGAGGACTTCGACGAGGCCTGCTTCGGTCGCGTCTTCAACGCCCGCCGCCCGTCGGACCGTTCACCGGCCGCCGTACTGCGGGCGGCGACCGAGCAGGACGTCGTCGAGGGCGTACGGCTCGCCCTGGAGCGGGGCTGGCAGGTCGCCGTCCGTTCCGGCGGGCACAGCTGGGCCGCATGGTCGGTACGTACGGACGCACTGCTGATCGACCTCGGGGATCTGCGCGAGATGACGTACGACGACACGACCGGGATCGTCACGGCCACCCCCAGTATCAAGGGCGGCGACGAACTCAACCCGTTCCTGGGCGAGTTCGGCCGCTTCTTCAACGGCGGGCACTGCCCCTCGGTCGGTATCGGAGGGTTCCTGCTCCAGGGCGGCCAGGGCTGGAACGCGCGCGGCTGGGGCTGGGCCGCGGAGAACCTCGTGGCAATCGATGTCGTCACCGCTGAGGGCGAGTTGGTGCGCGCGGACGAGACGACGAACTCCGACCTGTTCTGGGCGGCGCGGGGTGCCGGCCCGGGTTTCTTCGGCGTCGTCACCCGGTTCCACCTCCGCACCCGTCCCCTGCCGAAGCGGCTGGCGCACACGGTCCACGCGTACCCGCTCGCCCTCTTCGACGAGGTCATGACCTGGCTGCACGGGATGCACCACACGGTGTCGGAGCTGGTCGAGATCGTCGCCCTCACTCAGACCCCGCCCGGCCACGACGAGCCGTTGTTGCTGGTCACGGGCGTGTCGATGACCGACACCGCCGAGCAGGCCGCCGAGGCGCTGGCACCGCTGCACGCCAGTCCGTACGCCGACCGCGCCGTCTTCCGTGTCGAGGCGCAGCCGACCACGCTCGCCGAGCAGCTCCTCAACCAGCGGACCGCGAACCCCGAGGGGCATCGCTATCTCGTCGACAACGCCTGGCTGACCGGGCCCGCCGAGGAGGTCGTGCCGGCCATCCAGAAGGCGTTCACCGAGCAGCCCACTCGGCAGACGTTCACGATCTGGTTCTCGATGGCCCCGCTGCGCGAACTCCCCGACATGGCCTTCTCGTTGCAGTCGGAGATCTACTGCGCCACGTACGTCGTGCACGACGAGCCCGAGCGGGACGAGGAGTTGCGGGCCTGGCTCGACGACGCGATGGCGGAGATGCGGCCGGTGACCGCCGGCCAGTACCTCGGGGACTCCGACTTCACCGTCCGGCAGGTCAGGTTCATGGGTGACGCGCAGTGGCGGCGGCTGGGCGAGATCCGGGCCGCGCGCGACCCGAAGGGCCTCTTCGCGGGATATCTGAGCACCGGGGCCGTCACCAACACCAACCACTGGGAGCAGTGAGGCATGCGTTTCGCGACATACGAGTACGAGGGCGTGGAGCGCGCCGGGGTCGTCCAGGGGCAGACCGTCCACCCACTGCCGGACGGGGTCACCGTCCTCTCGCTCGTCGAGACGGCGACACTGCACGCGGCCGGGGCCGAAGCACTGGGCCGGGCAAGCGAGTTGACGGTGGATCAGGTGCGGCTGCTGCCGCCGCTCAAGCCGCCGTCCATCCGGGACTTCGTCGGCTTCGAGGCGCACATCGAGGGGGTCGCCAAGTCGCTCGACGGGCTGGAGCATGTGCCCGAGGAGTGGTACCGGGCGCCCAACTTCTACTTCACCAACCCGCACGCCGCCTACGGCGCTCACGACGAGGTGCCGATACCGGCGGGCTGCTCGGTGCTCGACTTCGAGTTGGAAGTGGGCGCGGTCATCGGGCGGGCGGGGCGCGACCTCACGCCCGAGCAGGCCCGTGAGCACATCGCCGGCTATCTCGTCTTCAACGACTGGTCGGCCCGTGACCTGCAGAAACCGGAGAAGAACCTGGGCCTCGGCTTCTCCAAGGGCAAGGACTTCGCCAACACGCTCGGCCCGTATCTCGTCACCGCCGACGAGGTCGAGGACCGCAGGGACGCGGACGGCTTCCTCGACCTGGAGATGACCGCGACCCTGAACGGCGAGCTGATCGGCCGGGACACGCTCGCCAACGTCTCCTGGACCTTCGAGGAGATGGTCGCCTACGCGGCCAGGGACACCTGGGTACGCCCCGGCGACATCCTCGGCTCGGGCACCTGCGGCTGGGGCGCCCTGGCGGAGTTCTGGGGCCGCGTCGGCGAGCGCACTCCCCCGCCGCTCGCGCCCGGCGACGAGGTGACGCTCACCGTGGAACGCCTCGGCAGCCTCTCCAACCGCATCGTCACCGGACGTACGGACGTGTACCTTCCGCGCGCCCGGAAGCGGGGCCGCACCCCACGGCCCTAGCACGGAATCCTGTGCGGTCACGGAGGCCGGCCTGTACGTCGCCCCTGTGCGCGCAGGCCAGCCGACCTGCGCGTATTCCCGGCCGCGATGCCTCGCATCCGTCTTCCTGAGAATGCGGGCACGAGCCTTCCTCATGCCCTCTCCCGCTGGTTACGCTCCGGTTTCACGGCCGTACGACGACGTGGCCGGCGCCTGCCGCCAGGCGGGACGGAAGGGGACATCCGTGGGTCTGGGAGCGATCGATCTCAATCTTCTGGTGGCGCTGGAGGCCCTGCTGGAGGAGAAGAACGTCACGCACGCCGGCGTCCGCCTCTCCACCAGCCAGTCCGCGATGAGCGGTTCGCTCGCCCGGCTGCGCCGGCACTTCAACGACGAGCTGCTGGTGCGGGTGGGTCGCGAGTACGAGCTGACCCCGCTGGCCGAGCGGCTGCTGCCGGTCGTACAGGCGTCCCTGTACAAGGCCGAGGAGGCCCTGTCGCTGACCCGGCGCTTCGATCCGGAGCACAGTCGGCAGCGGTTCTCGGTGGTGATGTCGGACTACGTGATGACGGTGTTCGTCGAGCCGCTGCTGCGGGCCATCGCGGACGAGGCACCCGGCGTACGCATCGACTTCCACCCCCTGGTCCACGGCCAGCCGGAGAACGAGACCCATCTGCGCTGCCACGACCTGATGGTGGTGCCGCTCGGCTACCGGCTGCCCGGGATCAGCGAGGCCGTCATGCACGACCGGTTCGTGTGCATCGTCGACCCCGACAACCCGCGCCTCGTCGACGGCCGGCTGACGCTCCGTGACCTGGCGGAGATGCCGCATGCCGCCTCCGCGTTCGGGAAGAGCCAGACGCCCGCGGACCGGCAGCTGGAGACCCTCGGTATCGTGCCGAAGGTGCAGGTCAGCGCGCCGGGGTTCAGCGTGCTGCCGTTCCTGGTGGGAGGCACCGACCTGGTCGCCCTGGTGCCCGAGCGGCTCGCGCGGCGCTACGAGGGCTTCGCGCGCTGTGTCGCCGTACCGACGCCGTTCCCGGACGTACCGCTGGTGGAGGCCATGTACTGGCACCACAACCGGCACTCCGACCCGGCGCACCGCTGGCTGCGCGAGACCATGCGCAGGGTGGGCGCCTCCCTGGACGAGGAGCCGGAGGCCGACGGTACCGACGGGATCGTGGACACGGATGCCAGCCATGAGGAACGTGCGTTTCCGGAGCTGGCGCCCGCTTCCTAGCGTGGGAGGGGAGTCCCGAGCCCCCTTGGAGGAACCGTGAGCCGTACGCGTCTGGCCGGCCGTACCGTCGTCGTCACCGGAGCCGCGCAGGGACAGGGCGCCGCCGAGGTCACGGCAGCCGCCCGGGAGGGCGCGTCGGTGATCGCGACCGACGTCCTCGACGAGCCCGGCGAGAAGCTCGCCGCCGCCCTGCGCGCCGACGGCCTCGATGTCACCTACCGACACCTGGACGTGTCGTCGGAGGACGACTGGGCAGCCCTCGCGGCCTCACTGAACGTCGTGCACGGGCTGGTGAACAACGCGGGCATCGCCGTACGGGCGCGGCTCGGTCAGGTCGAACTCGCCGACTGGAACCGGGCGTTCGCGGTGAACACGACGGGTACGCTGCTCGGTATCCAGGCGCTGGCGCCGCTGATGCCGTCCGGTTCGTCGATCGTCAACGTCGGCTCGGTGGCCGGTCTGACGGCCCATCACGCGGTCGCGTACACGGCGAGCAAATGGGCGCTGCGGGGCCTGTCGCGGGTGGCCGCACTGGAGTTGGCGCCGCGTGGCATCCGTACGAACGTGATCCACCCCGGGTACATCGAGACACCGCTGATGGCGACCGCCAACCCGGTGTTCGTGCGTGCGCATCTCGCGATGACGCCCCAGGGCCGCCCCGGCACCACGGACGAGGTGGCGCCCCTGGTCGTGTACCTGCTGTCGGACGAGGCGTCGTACGTCAACGGCGCGGAGATCACGGTGGACGGCGGCTACGCGGCCCACGGTGGCGTGAAGGCGATCACGAACGCCCTCGACGCGCCCTGACAATCTGCTGGTTCGAGGCGTACACGAGGAGGAGGCGGTCCCCTCGAACAGTTCCGCCCACTCGTCCCGGGTGCGCTCCGCGAACCGCTTCTCCAGCAGTA